>JABLXR010000080.1 GCA_013178015.1 Anaerolineae bacterium | reverse complement strand
GCCGGTGATCAGCGTACGTCTGTCCTCCGAAGCGGCGCTGGGCCTTCTCCAGCGCCGCCGGCGACAGGTCGCATAGCGCCACGATCTCCACCCCCTCCATGGCCGCCAGGTTCTCCAGGTGCGAGGTGGCTATCAGTCCGACTCCGATGAATCCGATCCTGGTTGGCATACCGGCCCCTCCGATACCGCAGGGAAAGGAGAGATGGAGAGAGGGGGAGACGCGGAGACGCGGTGAAGCACCGCCTGCATCTCCTCCCTACCGTCCTCCTCTCTCCTTTTGCCGCCTTGTTGTCCCTCTGCGTCTTTGCGTCTTTGGGTGAGATCCCTGTCCTCATGTGCGGTAATGGGCGTTGATGGAGACGTAGTCGTGGGAGAGGTCGCAGGTCCACACGGTGACCGATTCCTGCCCCATGCCCAAGTCCACAGTGATGGCTACGTCCTCCTCGGCCAGTATCTCCGCCGCCCTCGCCTCATTCACGTCGTGGGGCCGACCCTGTCGCACCAGGTGCAGGTCGCCCAGCCACAGATCCACCCGACCCGGGTCTACGGGCACGCCGCTGTAACCCACAGCGCAGAGGATGCGGCCCCAGTTGGCGTCCCGGCCGTAGATGGCCGTCTTGACCAGAGGAGAGTTAGCCACCGACATGGCCGCGGTTCGGCCCTCCTCCCACGTGCGGGCCCCCTTCACCTGGATGGTAACTCGTTTGGTGGCCCCTTCGCCGTCGAAGGCCACCATCTTCGCCAGCTCCACCGCGGTCGTCGTGACTGCGTCTCGCAGATCCCCGAAGCCCTCGCTCTCGCGCCCCTCGATGGTCGGGTTGCCGGCGGCCCCGTTGGCCAGGAGCAGCAGGGTATCGTTGGTACTCATGTCTCCGTCCACCGTGATGCAGTTGAAGCTGCGATTGGTGGCGTAGACCAGGATCTGCTCCAGGGCTGCGGGCGACACGGAAGCGTCGGTGACGATCAGGGAGAGCAGGGTGGCCATGTTGGGGCCGATCATTCCCGCGCCCTTGGCCATCCCCGCCACCGTCACCGTGGCGCCCGCCACCTGAGCCCGTAGGGCGAACTCCTTGGGGCGAGTGTCCGTGGTCATGATGGCGCGAGCGGCATCGTGACCACCCGCGGAGGACAGCGACTCCGCTGCCCGCGTCAGCCCGGCGCCCACCTTGGCCAGGTCGAGCCGCTGACCGATGACACCGGTGGACATGACCAGGACACGGTTGGCATCAACCCCCAGGGCCCGCCCCGCCAGCCTGGCCATCTCCCGGGCGTCCTCCTCGCCCTCGGGACCGGTGCAAGCGTTGGCGCAGCCGCTATTGATGGCCACCGCCCGCACTCCCCTGGGATCGGAGTCGATGGCGTCACGGTCGTACAGCACCGGTGCCGCCTGGAACCGGTTGGTGGTGAAGACGCCAGCGCAGCAGGCCGGCCTCTGGCTCAGCACCAGCGCCAGGTCCAGCATGCCCTCCTTCTTCAGGCCGCAGTGGACCCCAGCGGCAACGAAGCCGGGAACGTCGGTAATGCTTCCATCCTCCATGCGGTATGTCCGCCCCACGGATATCCTCCGATCCTCAACTGGCCACTCTCTCAGAGACTGGCGACTCGGCGCCTGCTCACCTTCCGAGCACGCCCATGAGACACCTCAAGCGCTCGGTGGTTCGCCGAAGGCTGTCACAACGAAGACTGGCCACGTCCGGACGCCAGCCCCTCGGTCTGGACGACACGAATTCTATGAGACGCGAGGTATATGCCGGCCCCACGGCCCGGCCGCTCCCCCTGCGTGGTATCATGTCCTCGCGGATGTCGCGCCGCCGCGATGACCGCGCCAGATCAACCATGGTCCTCTTCGGGTCGTCTAGTGCCTCTGGGTCCTCAGGGACCCTGGCGATAGGGAGGTCGAGAAAGGAGGCAATCCTCTCTCGATCTGCTAACAACCAGGCCTCAACTGCACGAACCGCCACCCGAAAGCACATCCATGGCGCGGCATCGGGCAGCCAGAGTTGCCGAAGCAACGGCGCACACTCCGCATCATGGTCGAGGTCAACCAGAACCAGCCATAGCGCATGTTGGGCTGCGTTGTTATACCCACGTATCCTCTGCCGCAGTTGGGCTTTGCCGCTCTTACCGTAGACAATGCCCGCCGTTGCACCTAAGGACTCCAGCACACGGCGAACGACCGCCTCATCCACGTCTCCTTCTACAGCACAGGAGACAGACACAGACGTGGCGCCACCCATCTAGCGATCCCCGAACAGCGGCAGCTGCTCAGCGCGCTCAGGCCGCGTGCTGGGAATGACCGCCTCAGCGAGAGTCACTCCCCCCTCCAACAGGGCGAGGATCTGCTCGAAGTGGCCTGCAGCCTCGATCGTCGTTCCCTGGAGGCCCGGGTGCAACAGAAGCACCTCATCTACCCCGATGCCCTCGTCGCGGAGTAGGTCAGCCGAGTGCGAACTGACAATGATCTGCCGTCTCGATCGCCGTTGGACGCGGGCGAACATCTGAGGCAGGAACCGGACGATCTCAGGATGGAGCGAAAGCTCGGGCTCTTCCAGCAAGAGGGGGCCGCCTCCCTCCATGAGCGCCCACAGAAGCCCTATCAGCCGGAGAGTGCCGTCGGAGAACTGCTCCTCGGTCTGCCATGCTCCCTGCGGACGCCAGTGCTCGTACTTGCCGCGGAGGTGCGGGGTACCCCTTTCATCCCGCCAGAGCTCGATGTCCCCGAGCTGAGGCACCGCGACGCGCAGAGTGTCTCTGACTCTCTTGAGGCGCGCCTTACGCGTGCGCTCATCGGTCTTGGCGATCTGCTCTAGGAAGTCACCTCCGAAAGGGTCATTGGAGCGGCCGACAGAGCGGTCTGGCTCGCGAATGAGCTGTGGCACGACGTGAAGGTACCGCACGGACTGGAAGAACGTCGCCACGTCCCGGAACTCACGGTTGACGTTCACCTGCTCTAGGTGGGTCTGGGTCAAGCGCTCTGGGTCAGCCTGATCGTCGGCGTCGGGCCGATCGAGCAGGATCTCTTCGCCCCGGATCACCTGTTCCTTCCTGATCAGCGGGCGGCGCTGTTTGTCCTGGTTGAAACACAGCTCATACCCCCACCGGGCAGAGCTTTCCTCCGCCTCAACGACGACTCTCACGGTGACGTCAGAGTAGCGTCGAGCAGAGAGACAGCGGATGGCACTCACACCACCGCGGCGCCGCACCGCCTCCTGAAAACCACCTCCAGGTGTTGCCAGATCACGCAGGAATCGAAACACATCCAGGAAGTTCGACTTGCCGGAGGCGTTCGGGCCTACGAGGAACACTCGCCTCTGCAGGGGTACCTCCGCCTGCGCGAAGTTCTTCCAGTTCCCGAGGGCTACCTGGGAGAACCTTGCCGTGCTCTTTGCTATCCTGTTCACCGCACACCCTCGTCCCTCATCCCCACGCGAGGCCGCACCGCCTCTCGCTACAGCGAGCCCCTGCTACCGGCACGGAATCAGTCGCGCTTGAACTGGGTGTAATCGGGTTGGGGCAGGCCCTCGGCGAGGCCGTCAGCCGCCAGAAGCGCCCTGACTTGCAGAGGCAGGCCGAACAGGTTGATGAACCCCTTGGCATCCGTCTGATCGTACACGTCGTCGCGGCCGAAGGTGGCGAAGTCTTCGCGGTAGAGGCTGAACGGCGAGCGCCGGCCTACGGGCCAGGCATTGCCCTTGTACAGCTTCAGCCTGACCGAGCCCGTCATCTTCTCCTGGGTCTTGGCCACGAAGGCATCCAGCGCCTCCTTCAGGGGCGAATACCATAGCCCGTAGTAGACCAGCTCAGCGTATCGCTGTGCCACCACGTCCTTGTAGTGCATGGTCTCTCGGTCCAACACTAGGCTCTCCAGCTCCCGGTGCGCCGTCAGCAGCAGCGTGCCGCCGGGCGTCTCATACACGCCTCGGGACTTCATGCCCACCAGCCGGTTCTCCACCATGTCGCAGCGGCCCACCCCGTGCCGGCCTCCGATCTCATTGAGCTTCTCCACCAGGGCCACCAGCCCTACCCGCTCCCCGTCCAGGGCCACGGGCACGCCCTTCTCGAAGTCCACCACCAGGTACTCCGGCGTGTCGGGCGCGGCCTCAGGAGCCACGGTGCGCATGAACATCCCTTCGTCGGGCTCAGACCACGGATCCTCCAGATCGCCTCCCTCGTGGCTCAGGTGCCACAGGTTGCCGTCCCGGCTATAGATCTTCTTGGCCGTGGCCTGGACCGGAATCCCGCGCTCGGCTGCGTATTGCAGGCAGTCCTCGCGGGAGCTCAGGTCCCACTCGCGCCACGGCGCAATTACCTTGAGCCGCGGGTTGAGAGCCTTGTAGGTGAGCTCGAACCGTACCTGGTCGTTCCCCTTCCCTGTGGCGCCATGCGCCACCGCGTCCGCGCCTTCCTTCTCCGCCACCATGACCTGGTGCTTGGCGATGATGGGCCGGGCGAACGAGGTCCCCAGCAGGTACTTGCGCTCGTAGACTGCGCCGGCCTGGACGGTGGGCAGGATGAAGTCCCGCACGAACTCCTCGCGCAGGTCGTCAATGTATATCTTGCTGGCCCCGGTCCTGATGGCCTTCTCCCGCAGCCCCTCCAGATCGTCGCCCTGCCCCACATCGGCCGTGTAGGCGATCACCTCACAATCGTAGTTCTCTCGCAGCCAAGGGATGATGACGGACGTATCCAGCCCGCCCGAGTAGGCCAGAACCACCTTGCGTACCTGCTGTTTGCCTCGCATCTAGCGCCTCCCACCTGCGAGTGGCGGCCAGCTGGTGGACAGTAACGCCAAGGGATCTCGCTTGCCCTTGGGCGCTCTGCCCCACCCCTACCTACCACCGCGGACTATCTGCCATCCCAGCACGCCCACCGCCGCCACCACCGCCAGAGCTGCGAAAGGAGCGAAGGCGTGGAACGCCAGGTGGGCGACCAAAGCCAGCACCACGCCCAGGAGCACCAACCGCAACCTCATGTCGGGCAGCAAGACGGCCAGCTTGGCCGTCAGGGCGGGAAAGCCCTTGAGCCCGAAGTCGAGAGCGGCGGCATAGTACCGATTGGCTTCCTCGTGTCGCCCCAGGGCCGCCAGACTGGTAGCCAGGGCGTAGTAGATCTGCCCGCTCACTTCCTTGCTGTTCTCGACCACCTGGAGCAACTGATCCGCCGCCAGGTCGTAGTCCTTCTGCAGAACGGCGATCTGCCCCAGCAGGCCGCGAGCCATATGGAAGTAAGGGTCGAGGTCGAGCGCATCCACCAACAATTCGCGCGCCTGAGCATAGTCCCGGCGACGGGCGTGGATGATGGCTTGGTTGGAGCGCACCGTGGCGGCAACATAGGGCCGGCCCTCCCACAGGTGCTCGTTCTGGGATATGAGCTCCAGCGCTACATCGCTCTCCCGACGCTGCATGGCCAGGTAGACCTGTCCCATCCGCACCAGGGCCAGCAGATCCTCGTCCTCGCCTGCCCGCCGCTCGGCTTCCGCCAGTTCCGCCTCCGCCTCTTCGTGCTCCTTGAGGTCCACGTGCACCTGGGCCAGGCGGACGCGAGCTTCTACATTGTCTGGATCGAGCTCGAGGGCACGGTCAAGCTCCTCCTGGGCCTCGTCCAGCTCATCGGCGAAGTAGTGCTCCGCGCCCCGCAAGGCGTGAGCTTCGGCGTTGTCGGGCTCGTCCTCAAGCACGTCTTCCAGTTCGGCGACAGCCTCCTCGCCCAGGCGCATCCGACTGTAGCAGCGGGCCAACAGGAGGCGGGCCTCGACGTCCCTCGGCACTTCCTCCAGATAGCGCTCCAGCAGATCGGCCGCCCGGTCGGGGTCGCCCCGCCAGTACTCCTCTCTTGCCTTGGTCAAGTCCTCGGCCGGAGCCATGGCTACTCCGCTCCGCTGCCCCTGGGGCTACCGGCGGCCGTCTGAGTCCGCTGCAGAGCGTGGTACTCCTGCAACGAGCAGACGCCCGGATCGCCTTCGAGGAGCGCCAGGATTCCCTCGACAGCGGCAGAGGCGGCTGACAGCGTAGTCATGCAGGGTACGTTGTAGGCCACAGCCGCCCGGCGCAGCGCTCCTTCATCGCTGAAGGAGGCCTTGCCCAGTGGCGTGTTGATGATAAGGTCTATGTCCCCGTTCTTGATGTAGTCCACCCCGTTGGGCCGCCCCTCGCTCACCTTGCGGATCGTCTCCACATCCAGGCCGTAAGAGCGCAAGAACGCAGCCGTGCCGCCGGTAGCGAGCAAGCGAAACCCCGCCTGAGCCAGGCTAGTGGCGATGGGAAGCAGGTTCGGCTTGTCGTTGTCGTTGACGCTCAGAAAGGCGGTGCCACTCGTCGGCAGAGGGCAGGACACCCCCATCTGGGCCTTAGCGTAGGCGAGGCCGAAGTTGGCTCCCACGCCCATGGCCTCACCAGTGCTGCGCATCTCTGGCCCTAACACCGTGTCCACGCCGGGAAACTTGATGAAGGGCAACACCACTTCCTTGACGTAGTAGGCATGCGGCTCCACTTCCTCCGTGAAACCTAACTCACCCAACGTATGACCCAGCATGACCTTGGTGGCCAACTTGGCCAGCGGATGCCCAATGGCCTTGCTCACGTAAGGGATGGTGCGGCTGGCCCGGGGGTTAACCTCCAGCACGTACACCACGCCCTCCTTCATGGCGTACTGCACGTTCATTAGCCCCCGCACGCGCAACGCCTCGGCCAGTCGCCGTGTGTACTCGCGCATGGTCTCGGCATGCTCAGGCTTCACCATGTAGGTGGGGATGACGCAGGCGCTATCGCCCGAATGGACGCCGGCGAGCTCGATCTGCTCCATGATGCCCCCGATGACCGAGGTCTCCCCGTCGCTGATGCAGTCCACGTCCATCTCGAAGGCGTCCTCGAGGAAACGGTCAATCAGCACCGGGTGCTCGTGGGTAACCTGGACCGCAGCCCGCATGTAGCGCTCCAGCTCCTCCTCATCGTAGACGATGGCCATGGCCCGCCCGCCCAGCACGTACGAGGGCCGAACCAGCACCGGGTACCCGATCTTGGCCGCGACCTCCCGCGCCTCCTCAAAGGAAGTAGCGGTCCCGTTCTCGGGCTGCGGGATTCCCAGACGTAGCAGAAGATCCCCAAAGCGCTCCCGGTCCTCGGCCAGGTCTATGCTATCAGGGGAGGTACCCAGGATGGGCACACCGGCGTACTGGAGCCCCTCGGCCAGCTTCAGGGGCGTCTGTCCTCCGAACTGGAGGACCACCCCCCTAGGCCTCTCCACGTCCACCACGTTGAGCACGTCTTCTAGGGTTAGCGGTTCGAAGTAGAGCCGATCTGAGGTGTCATAGTCGGTGCTGACCGTCTCCGGGTTGCAGTTTATCATGATGCTTTCCAGGCCCAGTTCCTGCAGAGCAAACGAGGCGTGGGAGCAGCAGTAATCGAACTCGATGCCCTGGCCGATCCGGTTGGGGCCACTACCTAGAATGATCACCTTGTCCCGGTCGGTGGGGTCGGCCTCGCACCTGGTTTCATAGGTGGAGTAGAGATAGGGAGTGAAAGCCTCAAACTCGGCAGCGCAGGTGTCCACGCGGCTGTAAGTGGGGCGCACGCCCAACTCCAGCCGGCGACGCCTAACCACAAGCTCCGGGAAGGGAGTGTCGGCACTGCGGCCCACCCCGAGCAAGTGCGCCAACTGAGCGTCGGAGTAGCCCAGTCGCTTAGCCCGCCAGAGCAGGTCGCGCGACACTGTCTCCAGCGACTGACCCACTAGTTCCCGCTCGAATTCCACCAGGCGCTCGATCTGGCGCACGAACCAGGGATCGATCTTAGTCAGGTCGGCAACCTCCTTCCGCGACATCCCCGTCTCGAGGGCGTAGCGCATATAGAAGATGCGATCGCGGTTGGGAGTGACCAAGCGCTCCCGCAGGCGCTCGGGCTCTATGTCGTCCCGGCCGTCGGCGCCCAGCCCGTGCCGATCCATCTCTAGTGAGCGCACCCCCTTCTGCAGCGCCTCGATGAAGGTTCGCCCGATAGCCATCACCTCACCCACAGACTTCATCTGGGTGCCCAGGGTTTCATCGGCACCCGGGAACTTCTCGAAGTTCCATCGGGGGATCTTGACCACCACGTAGTCAATGGTGGGCTCGAAAGAGGCCGGAGTGACACGGGTGATGTCGTTGCGCAGCTCATCGAGGGTATAGCCGACTGCCAGCTTGGCGGCGATCTTGGCGATGGGGAAGCCGGTAGCCTTGCTCGCCAGGGCCGAACTCCGCGACACGCGCGGGTTCATCTCAATGACCACGATACGCCCGTCGTAGGGGCTGATGGCGAACTGGATGTTCGAGCCTCCCGTCTCCACTCCCACCTTGCGGATGATGGCCTTCGCCTGGTTGCGCATCCGCTCGTATTCCTTGTCGGTGAGCGTCTGCGCCGGGGCCACGGTGATGCTGTCGCCCGTGTGCACCCCCATGGGGTCGAAGTTCTCGATGGAGCAGATGACAACCACGTTGTCGTTCAGGTCGCGCATCACCTCCAGCTCGAGCTCCTTCCATCCGATGACCGACTCCTCGATGAGGATCTGGTGGATGGGGCTGATGTTGAGCCCGCGCTGAGCCAGTTCCCGGAACTCCTCGATGTTGTAGGCGGTGCTGCCGCCGGTGCCACCCAGAGTGAACGAGGGTCGGATGATGGCCGGAAAGCCCACTTCCTTCACTACGGACAGAGCCTGGTCCAGTGAGGTCGCCAGCCCCGACCGAGGTACCTCCAGCCCAATCTCCTGCATGGCAGCGCGGAAGAGGCTGCGGTCCTCGGCGATCTTGACCGCTTCCTGTTTGGCCCCGATCAGCTCCACCCCGAAGCGGTCCAGCACCCCGGCCTCGGCCAACGCCACGGACACGTTCAGTCCCGTCTGGCCCCCTACCGTGCTCAAGAGCGCATCCGGCCGTTCCCGCTCGATGATCCTGGCCACCGTGTCCATGTCCAATGGCTCAATGTAGGTACGATCGGCCAGCTCAGGATCGGTCATAATGGTGGCTGGGTTCGAGTTCACCAGCACCACCTCGTACCCCTCCTCCTTCAGGGCCTTGACGGCTTGGGTGCCGGAGTAGTCGAACTCGCACGCCTGTCCGATCACGATGGGCCCGGAGCCGATGATCATTATCCGGTGGATGTCTGTCCTTCTAGGCATCTGTCTCTTTCTCGGTCTGGTGGACCTCAAGGGATGGGGCAGCCGCTCGCGATGTCCCCGCCTCGCTCAACCCCGTTCCGCTTCCATCATCTCTATGAAGGGATGGAAGGTCATGCTGGAGTCGTGGGGGCCCGGTGAGGCTTCGGGATGAAACTGTACGCTGTAGATGGGCACGTTCCGGTGGCGCATGCCCTCGAGCGTGTTGTCGTTCAGGTTGACGTGGGTAATCTCGATCTCGCTTAGGTCGAGGGTGGCGGTGTCTATAGCGTAGTTGTGATTCTGGGAGGTTATCTCCACCGCGCCAGTGCGCAGCACCTTGGTGGGCTGGTTGAAGCCGTGATGCCCGAACTTGAGTTTGAACTTACGCCCCCCGGCTGCCAGGCCCAGTATCTGGTGGCCGAGACAGATACCGAAGATGGGCTTGACGCCACAAAGCGCCCGAGCCGTCTCCAGAGTCTCGGGCACCGACTCGGGATCGCCCGGTCCGTTGGCCAGTAGGATTCCCTCCGGCTCTAGCCGAAGCAGCTCTTCGGCCGAGGTGTCATAGGGGACCACCGTCACATCGCAACCGGAGTCGACCAGGCGCCGAAGTATGTTGAACTTCACCCCCGTATCCACCACCACGACCCGGTACGGCCGGCTGGGGGCAGGCAGGGCGGGCTCGCTGTAGCCGTACGCTGATGCCATCCACTCCGGAGGCGTACCCTCCTCCCAGTGGTAGGGCTCGCGGGTGCTGACCTGCGCCACCAGGTGCTGTTCCGAGATGTCGGGGGCCGTCTGAGCCTTGCGGACCAGGCTGTCCTCGTCGAGGTCGTCAGTGGAGAGCACTGCCTTCATCACGCCGAATTGGCGCAGGTGCCTGGTCAGGGCGCGCGTGTCTATGTCAGTCACGCCCATGACCCCGTGCCGGAGGAGGAACTCCGGCAGGCTCTCCTCCGAAAGCCAGTTGCTGGGCTCCTCGGACACATCCCGCACAATGAGGGCCTCCACTTGAGGCCCCCGGGATTCGTAGTCCAGGCGGTTGATGCCGTAGTTTCCGATGTGAGGGTAGGTCATGCACACCATCTGGCCCTTGTAGGAGGCGTCGGTAAGCACCTCCTGGTAGCCAGTCATGCCGGTGTTGAAGACCACCTCGCCGGTGCGCTCCCCGATCGCCCCGAAGGCACGTCCGCGGAAGATGGTGCCGTCCTCAAGTGCCAGAATCGCCTGCAAGCTGTACTCCATAGTGTCTCAGAGTCGAACTATGCTGGGACCACGCGGAGCGGGCCGTGTCAGGACTACCTTCCCCGACCTCCGCTTCGCCAGGCATCAGCTCGGCCATCCCCAGCAGCTAACCTTCGCCTCACTCGAGCACTCGGACAGCAGCCCCGGATGCCAGAACGAGCAGCGCCAGGCGCTAGCTGGGGTCTCTCGTCTCTGCCTGCTCTAGCTCGAGCACTTCACTGCCAACCCACTCAAGCACGTCGGCCTGGCAAGCAGCAATCAGAGCTTCCACCGCTTCGGCCTCGCGCCGCACCCGGACGGCACAGCGGTCGTCGAAGCGGCGGTTCACGTAACATGCATCCGGGTAGATGCGGATGGGCAGCCTATCCGGTTGCTCCTCGCTCGCCCGGGCTTGACCCCTCGCTCACTTCGCATCCCCTCACCGGCTCCCACGTGCCAAAGAGCCCACAGGGGAGCGCCGCCCCTTGAGCGCCTGGCCCCACTGTGGGCTCATTCCTCGCGTGAACGAGCGGGCCTCGCCCGCCGACCGATTACTATATCACAACTCCAGCGCCATCGCTAACTCGTCACAGTCGGGGAACTTGGGGCAGTCCAGACACTCGCCCCAGACTTTGCGCGGCAGGGACTCCTTGTCCACCACTCGAAAGCCCAGCCGCTCAAAGAAGGCTCTCTCGTACGTGAAG
>JABLXR010000079.1 GCA_013178015.1 Anaerolineae bacterium | reverse complement strand
CCGACCGTTGTCTACAACCACTACGGTCGGGGGGTCTGTCTGGGTGCTGCTCAATGGCAGCAACGGCGGAGGGGGTAACATCGCCACCTGTTTCTCGGCCCGGGGCAGGCTGAAACTGAAAGTGCTGCCCTTGCCCACCTCGCTTTCTGCCCAGATACGCCCGCCATGCATGGCTACAAAGCGCTTGGCGATGGCCAGCCCTAACCCCTTGCCGGCACTGCCGAGGCTGTTGCCGGCGGCTCCTTGCGCTTGCTCGAACTCCCCGAAGATGCTCTCCAGTTGGTCGGGCGGAATGCCAGTGCCGGTGTCGGACACAGCTGTGACCACCTCCTCCTCATTCACAGACACCGAGACTGTTATGCGGCCCGTGGGGGTGAAGCGGCAGGCATTGGCCAGCAGGTTGAGCAACACCTGCTTGATACGCGTGCGGTCTATATACAGAGAAGGCAGATCGGAGGGCAGCGCAACCTGCAGGCAGACTCGCTCGCTATCCAGGAGCAATTTGGACACCAAGCTTGCTGCTTCCTCCACCAAGCCGGCCAAGTCTGTGTGCTGGCGGCGGATGGGCATCTTCAGGGCCTGTGCTCGTGCCAGGTCCAGGATGTCATCCACCAGGTCGCGCAAGTACTGGGCGCTATCGCCGATCTCGCTGATGTCTTGTCTCAACTGGGGTGGCCAGTTCATCTCCCCGTAGGCTTCGGGATAGCGCTGCATAACCTCGATGAAGCCCAGGATCACATTCAAGGGGGTGCGCAGTTCGTGACTCACGGTGGTGGCGAACTGCTCCTTCATCTGCCGAGCCTCACTCGCCTCCCGCTGGGCTAGGGTCAGCTCCGTGAGACTGCGCTTTAGCAGGCCATTGGCAACTTGCAGGGAGTGGTTGAGTTGGTTCACCTGCTGCTGGCGCAGGCTGAGCTGATGAGCATAATTGGCAAGCTGATCGCCCTGCTTCCACGCCTGCCTGAGCGCCAGGCGCACATCGCGCTCGCGCAATAACACCAGTCCAGCCACGGTGAGGATGAGCATTCTGTGCGTCCACTGGGTGGTGGCATCGGCAGCGTTGAGGGGAAGCAGGCAAGCGGCCAGGACGGTGAGCCCCGCCAGCCAGAAAGGTAACTGGAAGGCGGCCAATATCACGGGGATGACGAGGAACGGTGCCGCCGCTTCATAGCCCAGCAAGGTATGAGCAACGAAAGCTGCCAGCAGGGAGGAACTTACCTGAGCAGTAGCCAGCCATGTCGGTGCCCAATGAGTAGCAGCAAGTGCCAAACACAATGTGCCGTTGGCGATAACAAGCGTTACTAAGCGCAGGTCTTGATGCGGGTCGTAGATATCCCGCTGCCAGGCTGCCAAGCTCACAAGCGCAAATACCACAGCCGTCTGGCGCAATGTGCTCCCGCCAAGGTCTGTCCAGTTCTCGCGTCCTACCGTTTCGGTATTCGCTCGCATATGTGATGCCTCGTGCTAATCTCGCCGTTCGAGACGGGGAACACGCCGCCCTGGGGTGTGCCCCTTTTGGCTGGACAGTACTAGGTAGGTAGCTGAGCTAAGACAATCACCATGGTACGACCGGTTGGTGCGGTCGGCAATGACTGTATCAGTTGCACCTCTTGCAGCGATTGGACTCTAAGGCAGCCGGGCACTCTGCCGGAGGGACATACCCCGGCAATGAGCGTACATGCGTGCCGCTGGGGAGGGCATCGAGGAAGCACCCTGCAAGGAACACTTCTTCAGCCTGGTGGCCCCAGACGGTGACATTGACCGGCTGGTCACCAACGGCCCGGATGAGGCGTTGACCGCGCAGGTCGCTCAAGAGGCGAACGACGTGCGTTGGCGAGCCGAAGAACTGCACCAGCGGCTCAAGCAACTGACTGGTAGCGAGAAGTGTCAATGCCGCAAAGGGCGTTCGCAACGCGATCGTCTGGCTGGCTGCTCTCCTGCCTGGTTTCCACTGAAAGTCAGAGCGGTGCAGTTGCGCAAGACGCTGCATCAAGTCAAGGCCGACCTTCTGAGTGACTACTTGCAGGCTGAACTGCGCCACCCAGACGCAGCCGCCTGTGGCCCATCTTGAGCGACGGTCCGGTCTGCGTCCCAACTTCGGGGGCGGCTCGACACCCCGGCGGTGTCGCGATACCTTTGCCGCGGGGAGGTGGCTCTGGCCAAGCAGACTGGCATGTCTATGAGCTGCCATTGAACAGAGGCTCTTCTCATGCTTGGCGCACGGGGGACAGCAGGGCGAAGGCGTGGGCCAGAATGGCCGCGCAGTGGCGGAGGAGGCAGTAGGGCCCGTTGCCTGTGCAGGGCATCGCCGGCTGCGATCTTGTCCCGAAGATCCAGGGCCCCCGGCAAGGCGGCAGCAGCGGTTATCTCGTTGGTTTTGTGTCCCACAGCCACTTGCAGCAGCACGATGCCTTCCTTTGGTATATAGGCAACCAATAGGTGCACCCCCTCGGGGTCCTGGGCGTCCAGGGTGCCCTTGACTGAGCCTGTCGCAGTTGAGGCCAGTAGGCGATCTTCCCCCGGCAGCTTGGCCAGCACCACCAGCAGCAGCACTAGCGCCCGTGGATAGCGCTTGCCCTGACGGCGCCGCCCGTCCGCCAGCGCCTGCAGACGGCGCCACAGGCCGCTCACGTCGAAGGCAACCGGAGTGCCATCTGCCGCGTAGCGGCCAGCCACTTCTGTGCTGTACCTATGGGAGCCTCCTCGGTTGCTGTTGGCTCAGCAGCTCTGCAATGACCGAGTCTCACTTCGCATCCCCTCCGATAGCCTTCCCCACCTTCTCCCCCGGACCTGAGAAGGCCCTAGCCCCGGCAGCGTGTGGACTTGACTGCACGCGACGCTTTGGTATCCTTACTGTTAGTAATTGACATGGGGGTGCGACGGTGGGACAGAACTCGGTGGCTTCAGCTCTGCTATACCAGGTGCTCCAGCTCATGCGTATCGTCAAAGCGGATCTGGCGACGGGATCGGGGGGAGTGAGCGTATCCCCCTCCCAGTACCGTATCCTGCGCCGGCTTACCGAAGGGGAGGCGACCGTCTCTGAGCTGGCCGAGTGGAACGCAGTCACCCTGCCCACAGCCACCAAGATCCTTGACGTGCTGGTGGAGCGGGGCTGGGTCGAGCGGTGGCGTTCCAAGGAGGACCGCAGGTTGGTCTACGTTGGGTTGACGGAGAAGGGCAGGGAGGTACAGGCCGAGCTGGAGGAGCGGGCCACGGCCTCCATTGCCTCCGTGCTCAACCGGCTGAACGAAGAGGATCTGGCTGCTGTCAACCAGGGCGTAGCCGCCCTCAACCAGATTCTTGCCGAGGAGGAAAGAGGACGTCTGGCTCAGACGAGCGCGTCGTCCGCTAGAGACTAGGAGATGAGGGCTTTCTGGCGCATCCTCTCGTACATGCGCTCCTACCTCTGGCAGGAGAGCCTGGCCTTCCTCTCTATGCTCGGTATTGCTGGAGCCGGCCTAATCATCCCCGCCCAGATAGGCAGGATCGTGGACGAGGGCATCATTGCCGGCGACCGGGGCTTCCTGGCCGGTGGGGTGGCCATCGTGCTTGGGCTGAGCGTCTTGCGCGGGGCCCTGGTCTTCGTGCAGGGGTACCTGACGGAAAGCGTCTCTCAAGGCATCGCCTATGACATGCGCAACCAGCTTTATGACAAGCTGCAGCGCCTGTCTTTCAGCTACTACGATCAGGTAGAGACGGGGCAACTGCTGGCTCGGGCCACCAGTGACGTGGAGATGCTGCGGCGCATCACCGGACGGGGCCTTCTCATGCTGGCCAACGCCACTCTCACCACTCTGGGAACGGCGGTGGTGCTGGTGGCCATGAACCCGCTGCTCGCGCTCATCTCCCTGGCGGCGACACCCCTAATGGTGTGGGTGGTGCAGCGCTACGCTCGTGAGATTCGTCCCCTGACCCTGCAGGCTCAGAACCGCCTGGCTCTGCTCACCTCCCGGTTGGAGCAGAACCTCAAGGGACTGGCGGTGGTGCGAGCCTTCGCCCAGGAGCAAGCTGAGATGCGCCGCTTCGAGGAGGAGAACGCGCGGCTGTTCTCCGACAACGTGAGCGTGGTGCGGCTCTCCGCCTCCCGGCAGCCTCAGATCCGCTTCCTGGTGGATGTCTCCACTGTGCTGCTCCTGTGGGCAGGGGGGCGGCTGGTGATCGGTGGTGCTCTCACCCTGGGCGCTCTGGTGGCCTTCAACGCCTACCTCCTGAACATGATCCAACCCCTCCGTCGCTTCGGCTGGCTCACTTCTATGATCAGCTCATCCGTGGCCGGTGCCGAACGCGTTTTTGAGATCCTGGATGTGCCCGAGGAAGTGCAGAACGCCCCCGATGCTCAGCCCCTCCCTCCCATCGAGGGACGGGTGCGCTTCGAGAATGTCTCCTTCGGCTACCTGCGGGACCGGCCGGTGCTGCAGGACGTGTCCTTCACTATCGAGCCGGGCAGCGTGGTGGCCCTCCTCGGCCCCACCGGCAGTGGCAAGACCACCATCATCAACCTTCTCATGCGCTTCTACGACCCGTCCGCAGGGCGGGTCCTCATGGACGGTTTTGACATAAGCAAGGTCACCCTGGAGTCCCTCCGCCGGCAGGTGGGAATTGTCCTACAGGAGACCATGCTGTTCGGGGGGACGGTGCGGGAGAACATTGCCTTCGGGAAGTCGGACGCCACCGAGGAGGAGATCGAGCGAGCGGCGCGGCTGGCAGCGGCACACGACTTCATCATGGAGTTGCCCCAGGGCTACGACACCCTGGTGGGAGAGAAAGGCGTCATGCTCTCCGGCGGCCAGCGCCAGCGCATCGCCATCGCTCGCGCCGTGCTCAAGGACCCGCGGGTGCTCATCCTGGACGATGCCACCTCCAGCGTGGACTCGGAGACGGAGGTGCTCATCCAGGAGGCGCTGTGGCGGCTGATGCCCGGCCGCACCAGCTTCATCATCGCCCAGCGCGTCTCTACCGCCCGTCGGGCCGACGTCATCCTGCTTCTGGACCAGGGCAGGCTGGTGGACATGGGGACTCACGAGGAGCTTCTGGCTCGTTCCGGGCTCTATGCCGACATCTACCACAGCCAGCTCCTACCGGAAAGGCAGGGAGTAGTGAATAGTGGTGAGTGGTGAGTGACTGGGGCAATACTTCTCTCCACTGGTCGCGAGTCAGTGCTCAGTAGTCAGTACCGGGAGTAGTTTCGTGAGTTTCATGAGCGCCGGATTACAGGGTGGCCCGGGCGGGATGCTGCGGGCATACGGTGCGGCCGAGGCCGCTGAGGGCCTGAACTGGAAGGCTCTGGTGCGGCTGTTCGGGTTCGTACGCCCCTACCGCAAGGCGCTGGTGGCGGCTTTGGTCGTCATGGTGGTGGCCTCCGGAGCCCAACTGCTGGGGCCCTACCTCATTCGTTCCGCCATAGACGACCAGATCCGCACCGGCAACCTAGCGGGGCTGGACCGGGTGGCGCTGGCCCTATTGGCTACCTACCTGATCGGCGCCTACGCCTCCGCCCGTCAGGAGTTCCTGGTGGGGGAGATGGGTCAGGCGGTGCTTCGGGACATGCGCGGCCAGCTGTTCGATCACATGCAGCGCCTGGACATGTCCTTCTACGACCACGAGGATGCCGGGAAGCTCATTTCTTATGTGGTGAACGACGTGGCCGTCATCAACGAGCTTCTGGCCAGCGGCGTCGTCACCCTAGTAGCTGACGTGCTCATGCTCACCGGCATCATCGGCATAATGCTCGCCCTCAACGCCCGGCTGGCCCTGCTCTCGTTCTCAGTCCTTCCCCTGATGGTTCTGCTGACCTGGTGGTTCTCCCACCGGGCGGCCCGCACCTATCGCCTTACCCGGCAGAAGATAGGGGTGATGGTGGGCCGCCTGGCCGAGGACCTGTCTACCGTGAGGGTGATCAAGGCCTTCGCCGAGGAGGACCGCGCCATCAGGCAGTTCGAGCACACCAACCGCGAGAACCGAGACGCCAACATAGCCGCTATCGCCCTAGCCTTCGCCTTCCGACCAGGGGTAGACCTGCTGGCGGCGGGGGCGTCGCTCATCGTTCTGTGGTTCGGGGGGCTCTGGGCGGCGGCCGGCCTGGTGTCGGTAGGGACTATCGTGGCCTTCCTCAACTACGTCACCCGCTTCTTCACGCCCATCCAGGAGCTGAGCCAGCTCTTCACCACCGTCCAGGCGGCAGCCGCCGGGGGTGAGCGCATCTTGCGTCTATTGGACACCCCGCCTGCGATCCTCGACGCGCCGGATGCGGTGGAACTCCCCCCACTGCGGGGGGAAGTGGAGTTCCGCCACGTGTACTTCTCCTATGACCGGAAGGAGCCGGTTTTGAGCGACGTTAGCTTCCGCGTGGCCCCGGGGGAGCGGGTGGCCATCGTCGGGGCCACCGGGGCCGGCAAGAGCACCATCGCCAAGCTGGCCGCCCGCCACTACGACGTGGACTCAGGGGCCGTGCTCCTGGACGGCCACGACGTGAGGGGAGTTACCTTGGCCTCTCTGCGAGGGCAACTGGGGGTGGTGCCTCAGGAACCCTTCCTCTTCGCCGCTTCCATCGCTGACAACATCCGCTTCGGCAACCCCGAGGCCACGGACGAGGAAGTGCGGGAGGCGGCCCGCCTGGCCCGGGCCGACATCTTCATCGAGGCCCTGCCCCGGGGCTACGACACCTGGGTGCAGGAAGGGGCGGTGAACCTCTCCCTGGGCCAGCGCCAACTCATCTGTCTGGCTCGGGTTATGTTGACTCGACCCAGTTTGGTGATCCTGGACGAGGCCACCTCGAGTGTAGACACTCAGACGGAGCGGTTGATCCAGGAAGCCATGAACGAGCTGCTATCAGGGCGCAGCGCCATCGTCATCGCCCACCGGTTGGCGACGGTGCGCGAGGTGGACCGTATCATCGCCCTGGAGGGCGGCCGCATCGTGGAAGAGGGGACGCACGACGATTTGGTGGCCGCGGGCGGCCTCTACAGCCGGCTCTACCACACCCAGATGGCCCTGGCGTGAGCGAGGGATCGAGCAAGCAGGCAGCTGCAGGCCGCCGCTGAGGGCCTGCGGCCGGGGTGTGGGGCGGGCGGGTCGGTCCCAGGGCCTTCTACACCGGACGCGAAGACGGCGCCCGTACCGCCCCGGCCAGGTTCGCTCGCATTCTGGCTCAGACGCCGCGTGTGCTCAAGCGGCTGTCTTGGGCTGGAAGAGGATGCGGAGCCGCACTCCCCAGGCGGAGCACTTCTCGTGATGGGTGGGGCCTACCGAGGAGTGCGCATGGCGAGGTGCCCCCAACCCCGGACCAGTCTCGCCCCGCCCGTCCCCTTCACGAGGTGACTCCGAACTCGAGCGCGTTCATGGCTGCCTCAGCGGCGGCAGGAAGCCAGTGGCCGGATCGGGCTCCGCCCCTGCAGGGCGGGGCCGTACTGCTTGCTTTCCCCCTGCCCGACGGTCAGGGCAACGGCCTTCTCGAGGAAGTCATCCCAGGTCTAGGCTGTCCTTCTCGAAGGCAACGATCACCCCCTCGTAGACAGGTACCTCAACGTCCATGACGGCGAAGCGGACGCCGGTGCGCCGGCCGGCAACGGTGAGGCTCACCACCGTTGGCTGGGGAAGGGACGTGGGCCCGGAACCGGGCCCACAACTGCAAGCGGCCGCAAGCAGGGCAAGAGCACCCAGAACCAGTAACGTCTTCCCTACCTGTACACCTCGGCTCTGATAGAAGCGCGCGCGATAGAGTCCTCCAGATGATGCTCGCATCGGAGGGCGAGCGAGATAGGACCCTGCCAAGCCGGGCGGAACACCCAGCAGTTGGCCGACGTCCGAGAAGTCCGCGGCTGATGGTCAGCCCCGCTGCACCCGAGGCCCGGGCATCCGCTCCAGGGGCTGCCCTTCTTCCTTGAAGTCCAGTATTCCCCCGCTGACCGGCCACTGCCGCCGGCACGCGGGGCACAGTACCCGGCGCGGTTCTTCCTCCAGGGGGCCGTGGCAGTGCGGGCAGCCCAGCAGGTGAGAGGGCTCGGGCGCAGCCGGCTTGCGGGCCCGAGCCCGGACCAGGATGCTGGGCGTGAGAGGGTAGAGCGACGCTAGCGGGCGCAGGAGGTTCTCGAGGCCGGCCAGGCTCCGCGGCGAGAAGCGCCGTTTGAGGGGAGCCCAACGGAAGAGGGAGAGCGCGCTCCATCGCTCGGCCTCCAGCCCGGCGTCGGCCAGGTGGGTGCGGATGTAGGCGGGATGGAAATCGAAGTTGAGCTCGGCGAACTCCACCGGTTCCAGGGTGAAAGGGTTCCAGGGCTGGCGGCGGGCCAGGTAGCGGATCACGGCCTTGAGATGGCGCTTACTGGCGAACTCGAGCAGGTAGGGCGCCTCCGGCCGCAGGATGCGATGGGCCTCGGCCAGGGCGGGGCGTATGTCGCGAAGGTGATGGAGGACGCGCACGGTGACCACGGCGTCGAAGGCGTCGGCGGCCAGAGGGAGGCGCCGGATGTCTGCCGCCACGTAGGTGAACCGGGGATCATGGGCGTGATCCTCGCGAGCTTGGCGCAGCAGGGTGCGGGAGAAGTCCACCAGGAAGACGCGTTCATAGCCGGCGTACAAGGCCGCCAGCCGGCCGAAGCCTGCCCCCAATTCGGCGACGGCCCCGCCCTGCGCAGGCAGCAAGGCCGCCAGCGCCTGCCGCTCTACCAGGTCCTCGTACTGACGCTCCCTGGTCCAGAAGCGCTGTCTATAGTCGCTGCCTTCGTAGTCGCAGAACTCCCGCATCGTCTCTCCCGGTCTCTGTTTCACGTGAAACGGTTGTTGGCTGGAGCGTGCACCTGGTGTGTGACGGCGGAGGTCATCGGGCGGGCCGCGGTCGGCGAGTGTTTCACGTGAAACATGCTGCTCGCTTCACTTGCGCGAGCGGAAGATCGAGATCAGCAGCCAGAACCCGAAGAAGCCCGCAGCCAGGAAGGTGAGGGCACCGATAGGGACGCGGGCATTCACCAGCGGTATCCGCCAGATGGCCACGTCCGGCCCAGCGGCCAGCAGTATGGACGAGCCCAGCACCAGCGCTGCCACCACGATGGCGAAGGAGAGCCGGTTCCCCAGGTCGTTGATCCGTCGAGTGACCTGTTCCAGCCGCTGCACCTCCACCCCGAACACCATGCGGCCCTGCTCTAGTCGCTCCAAGAGGAGATCGCTTCGGAGCGGCAGGGACTGCACCAGGTGCCGGGCCTGCTCGGCGAAGTCCAGTCCCTCACGAGCCAGCTGCGAGGGACGGAAACGTCTCCGCGCCAGTTCCTCGAGATGGGGTCGGACTTCCTCCACCATCTTGAACTCGGGGTACAGCTGGCGGGCCACCCCATCGAGGAGTATGAGCGTCTTAGCCAGCAGCGCCAGTTCGGAAGGCACCAGGATGCGATATTCCCGGGCGGTGCCGAAGATCTCCGTCAGTAGCTCGCCCAGCGACACCTCTCTCAGCTCGATGCCGTGGAACCGGAGCAGCAGCCGGCGCAGTGCCTGCTCCAGCGCCTCCACTCGGCCGTACTCCTGCATGGCTCCCATACGGAGCATGACCGTCGCCATCCGCTGAGGGTCTTGCTCTACAAAGGCCATGAGCATGGCCCCCAGGCTCTCGCGCATCTCAGGAGTGAGGTAGCCGACCGTGCCGAAGTCCACCAGGGAGATGCGGTCGTCGCTGATCAGGATGTTCCCCTGGTGCGGATCGGCGTGGTAGAAGCCATCCTCGAAGATCATCTGGATGTACATCTGGGTGCCCAAGGCGGCCACGGACCGCAGGTCGTAGCCTGCCTGACGGAGCGCCTCCCTATCGGTGAGTCGGATGCCCTCCACGTAGTCGGTGACCAGCACCCGCCGGGTGGTGAGGTTGTGGTATACGCGGGGCACGTGGGCGAAGTCGAGTCGGCGTAGGTTGTGGCGGAGCCGGTCGGCGTTGCGGCCTTCCAGGGCAAAGTCGAGCTCGTTCAGGAGGGCGAAAGATATCTCCTCCACCAGATCGGCCAGGTGGCGCTCGCGAGCCACCGCGAGGCGGCTCTCCAGAAAGCTGGCCTGATCGCGCAGGATGTCGAGGTCCGCCTGGACCAGTTCCTGAATGCCGGGCCGCTGCACCTTGACTGCCACCACCTGTCCGTCGGGAAGCCAGGCCCGGTGTACCTGTGCCAGGCTGGCTGCCGCCACTGGCTGACGGTCGAACTGGGAGAAGAACTCGTCTAGCGGCGCTCCCAACTCCTGCTCGATGATCGCCGCGATGGTCTCAGGCGGCTCGGGCGGGGCGTGATCCCACAGCCGGGCCAGTTCGTCCAGATACTCAGGCGAGAGCACGTCGGCCCGTCCGGCCAGGATCTGCCCGATCTTGATATAGGTCGGCCCCAGTTCCTCCAGGGTGTGCCTCACCCGCTGGGGCAGGGTCATGCGGCCGACCTCGGGGCGCGGGCGCGCCGCCCGAAGCAGCAGTCGCCGGGGGATGATGTCCAGGAGTCGTAGCTCCTGCACCACGAAGTCCAGGCCATTGCGCCCCAGGACGCGTACGATCTCGCGCAGCCGGCGCAGCTCGCGCAGCCGGCGCTGGGCCGAGGCCAGGAACCAGGTGGAGGAGGGTTGGTACGTCATACTGCCAATTATACCCACGCCCTGCGGCCCATGACAGCGAACGTTCCCTTCGCGCTCCTTGCGGGTACCCCAAGGCGGGTGTATCGTGTCAGAGTCGGTGCCCGTGGCGGCAGGCACGGGTCAGTCCGAAGTGATATGTACAAGTGATACGTGAGTAGTGGTGCATGATGCGTGGGCCAGGTGTGCTGCACGCTGCCGGTCACGCATCACTTGTCAGGGGGCGTCCATGTGCCAGGCTAAGGTCTACCTGACGGCCAACGGCTCGCCCGAGCTGGTGGCTGAAGATGTGATCATGCTGGAGGAGGTGCCCCAAGGGGTGCGCCTTTCCACCTTTTTCGACGAGCCTCAAGTGGTGCGGGGCCGGGTGAGGAGGGTGGACTTCCTCAAGCACATTGTGGACCTGGTGCCCGTCGAGGAGGCAAGCGATGGCGGATGAGCGGGAACGGCTGAAGGTGCTGCTGCCCCACTGGATGGAGCACAACGCCGAGCACGCTGAGGAGTTCCGCCGCTGGGCCGAGCGCGTCCGTGGCGTCGGTGGCGAGAGCGCCGCCGACCGGATCATGGCCGCGGCCCAGGCCATGGAGAAGGCCATCGCTGAGCTGGAGGCGGCGCTCGCCTCCCTGGAAGGCGCGGGATAGGCGGTGTCCTGCTACGAGAAGTTCCGCGATGAGCTGAGGGCCCACGGCTTCCGGCTCACCCCCCAGAGGGAGGTCGTGCTGCGGGCCCTGCACGAGCTGCCCGAACGCACCACCACCGCCGAGGCGCTGCACGAGCGGGCCTGCCGGCGCGATCCGGGGCTGGATCTGGTCACCGTCTATCGGACCCTCGAAGTCCTGGCGGAGATAGACTTCGTCAAGTGCATCGAGACCGGCCGCAAGGAGCGGCTATGGGAGTTCCTCGGTGCCGAGAGCCCGCATCCCCACCTGCTCTGCCGCTCGTGCGGCCGGCTGTACGGCGTGGACGAGGAGGAACTCGCCGCCCTGCGGCAATACCTGCGGGAGCAGTATGGCTTCGACGCCGACTTAGGCCAGGTGACCATTCCCGGCTTGTGCCCGGAGTGCCGCCGGACCCCCTAGAGCGCTCGGCTGGCCCTACGGCCTGGCCTCCGGGTCCAGCCCGGAGCCGCTGTTCGTCCCACGGGCCTGAGCTCATGCCTCGGTTGGATGCATGTCGGTAATGTGAACGGCGGCGTACAGGGGCCTGTTCTCAGGGCGTCAGGGGCCCGGACACCGTGGCGGACTGATGGCAGCATGCCTACCCCATGAGCCGATCCGGTGCCTGTACGCCATCACCGGTCGGTCGGGCGAATACGAGATGTTCAGTATCACGACATCGCTGACACTTTCTATCAGGACATGGTTGACACTCTTGGGGCATACTCCCCATGCGCACACAGGAGGGGAGCATGCCCTGGAAGGAGAGCTCAGCCATGGAAGAACGCATCCGTTTCGTAGTTCTGGTCCATCAAGAGGACCGTCCCTTCAGCGCCCTGTGTGAGGAGTTTGGCGTCAGCCGCCAGACCGGCTACAAATGGTTGAGGCGCT
>JABLXR010000078.1 GCA_013178015.1 Anaerolineae bacterium | reverse complement strand
TCACCTTGAGATACTCCTCACGGGACTGCCGACTCATCTTCTCCCTCGCAGACATCGCTCCCCCCAGTAGGATTATCAATTGAGGGAACGATACCCGCTCGGTAGGATTTTAGATGATAGGATGCGCTTTCTTGCTCGCACGCGCTCTCTGTGCTATTGTGGCTGCGGATTGTGACCGCGTTCACTAAGCGGTCTGCCTGACGGACAGGGGAGATGAATCCCTGCGAGTCAGGCGTTTTCCTGGTAAGCGATCGGATGCGGGGTTTGTGATGGAACCTGGCGGCTCCCGGCTGGGGTTCTGGGGCCGAGCGGTGGTGTCGACGCTGTGCGGGCATGGTGAGGGGGTGCGGCGCCGGGCCGGTGAGCCCCACGGGGGTGATAGGGGCGGCGTGGTGCCGGGATGGTTGGCTCAGGGAATGCGAGGCGTGAGGCGAGGGAATGAAGGCTGAGACGACGGTGGATCTGGCCCCATTGGAGGGCGTATTCGCCCGGCACGGCGAGGAAACGGGAGCACTGATACCCGTCCTGCAGGGGGCGCAGGAGGCGTATGGCTATCTGCCTCGAGAGGTATTGGAGGCCGTCGCCGCACGGCTGGGGCTGCCACTCAGCCGTGTCTACGGCGTGGTCACTTTCTACAGCCAGTTCTACTTGAGCCCCAGGGGCCGCCACGTCATACGCTGTTGCGACGGAACCGCCTGTCACGTTCGAGGGACGCCCAAGATTGTGCAGGCTCTGGAGAATCTCCTCGGCATCGGCGCCGGCGAGACCACGGACGACCACCAGTTCACTCTGGAGGTAGTGTACTGCCTGGGCTCGTGCGCCTTGGCCCCGGTGGCTGTAGTGGACGGACGGGTGATGGGGGGCATGACTCCGGAGAAGATGGTACAGGTGGTGAGGGAGTTGGACGGGACGGGCCCCGGCCAGCGTACTTGAGGTCTCCTCCCCCGTAGCCATGCGGGAGTGCCGGCGCCACCAGCGGAAGTCAGTGGAGAGCGAGAGCGCTCGCATGGAGGAGCCGCATCATCGCAGCGTGCAGGCGGGGGCGAGAGCTGATGAAGGAGTGCTTGCGATGCCCAGGATAGGCTCGATCGAGGAGCTCCGGGCTCTGAAGGAACGGGTCCGGGAGGACGTACGGATTTGTCGGGGTTGCGGCACCCGCATCATCGTGGGGCTGGGCACCTGCGGCATCGCTGCCGGTGCTCGGGACACGATGCGAGCGGTCTTGGAGGAGCTGGAACGCCGCGGCATAGAGGCTACGGTAGACGCAGTAGGCTGCATTGGCATGTGCTACAACGAGCCTCTGCTCGACATACAGCAGGCAGGAAGGCCCCGGATCACCTATGGCAATGTGTCTGCCGACCGGGTGCCGCGCATCATCGAGGAGCATCTTGTCAACGGCGGCGTGGTCGAGGAGTGGGTGGTGGGCCGGCTCGACGTGGGAGGAACTGATGCGTGAGGGTTACAGGGCCCAGGCTCTGGTATGCGCCGGGGCCGGGTGCCGATCCTCTGGCTGCCTGGACACGCTGACGGCATTGCGTGCCGAGGTGAACCGGCGAGGGCTGGACGACCAGGTGTGGGTGGCCGAGACGGCCTTCCGGGGGTTCGGCGGCATGGACCCAGTGGTGGCCGTGTACCCGCAGGGGGTGCTGTACTGCCGGGTCTCGCCTGCTGACGTAGAGGAGTTGGTGGAGGAGGCGCTGGTGCGGGGGCGGGTGCTGGAACGGCTTGCCTACCGCGAGCCCGAAGCGCATGCCGCTCTGGCCAGCTACGGCGACATCCCCTTCTACGGCAAGCAGGTGCGGGTGGCGCTCCGGAACTGCGGCATCATCAACCCGGAGAGCATCGAGGAGTACATCGCCCGCGATGGCTACGCCGCGCTGGCCCGCGTGCTGGCCGAGATGACGCCCGAGCAGGTGATCGAGGAGGTGAAGCGGGCGGGCCTGCGCGGTCGCGGAGGGGCCGGGTTTCCCGCCGGGCTGAAGTGGGAGTTCGCCCGCAGCGCCAAGGGGGACAAAAAGTACGTGGTCTGCAACGCCGACGAGGGCGACCCGGGCGCCTTCATGGACCGCAGCATTCTGGAAGGCGACCCCCACAGCGTAGTCGAGGGCATGCTGATCGGGGCCTATGCCATAGGCTCCGACGAAGGCTACGTCTACTGCCGGGCGGAGTACCCCCTGGCGGTGCGCAACCTGCGGCATGCCGTAGAGCAAGCGACCGAGTATGGTCTGCTGGGCGAGGACGTGCTGGGCTCAGGCTTCTCATTTACCCTGCACGTCAAGGAGGGTGCGGGCGCCTTCGTCTGCGGTGAGGAGACGGCGCTGATGGCCTCCATCGAGGGCAGGAGAGGTGAGCCCAGGCCACGGCCTCCATTCCCGGCCGTGTCGGGGCTGTGGGGCAAGCCGACCAACATCAACAACGTGGAGACCTGGGCCAACGTGCCCCCGATAATAGTCCGGGGGGCGGAGTGGTTCTCTTCCATCGGTACGGAGAGGAGCAAGGGCACGAAGGTGTTCGCGCTCACCGGGAAGGTGAACAACACCGGGCTCATCGAGGTGCCGATGGGCATCACCATGCGGGAGATCATCTTCGACATCGGCGGAGGGATGCTCCGAGGCAAGAAGTTCAAGGCGGTGCAGACGGGTGGCCCCTTGGGCGGTTGCCTGCCGGCATCGCTTCTGGACACGCCCATTGACTACGACTCCCTTACCGCGGCGGGGGCCACCATGGGCTCGGGCGGGATGATCGTGGTGGACGAAGACACCTGCATGGTGGAGTTCGCTCGGTTCTTCCTCGAGTTCGCCTCGGCCGAGTCCTGCGGCAAGTGCGTTCCCTGCCGGGTCGGGGGGCAGCGCATGCTCGACGTGGTCCGGCGGATAACCGAGGGCGAGGGTACTCCCGAGGATCTGGAGGCCCTGCCCCGCATCGCTGAGGAGATGAAGGACGCCTCCCTCTGTGCTCTGGGGCAGCTCACCCCGTCGCCGGTCATGAGCACGCTTCGATACTTCCGGGACGAATACCTGGCCCACGTGGAGGACGGCCGCTGCCCCACCGGAAAGTGCGCGGTGATGACGGTGGCTCCCTGCATCAGCGCCTGCCCTGCGGGTGTGGACGTCGCTGCCTACGTGACGCTGACAGCTCAGGGGCGGTATGACGAGGCCCTGGACGTCCACCGGCGGGCCAACCCCTTTGCCGTAGTGTGCGGGCGCGTCTGCCCTGCCTACTGCGAGAAGCACTGCCGCCGCGGGGAACTGGACGAGCCAGTGGCCATCCGCGGCATCAAGCGCTTCATGGCGGAAAGCGCCGCGATGAAGGAATGGGATCCTCCTCGGTTGGGCGACGACCGGCCGGAGAGGGTAGCGGTGGTGGGCGCCGGACCGGCCGGACTGACGGCAGCGCTGAGGCTGGCGCAGTTTGGGTTCACGGCAACGGTGTACGACGCCCTGGAGGAAGCGGGCGGCATGATGGTGGTGGGTATCCCCGAGCATCGCCTGCCGCGAGATGTGCTGCGGGCTGAGATCGCCAACGTGATGCGGGCCGGCGTCACCCTGCGCCAGAACTCGGTTCTGGGAAGAGACTTCACTCTGGACGAGTTGCAGGACACCGGTGGGTACGATGCCATCATCCTGGCTTTGGGGACGCGCAAGAAGCGGGGCCTGGACGTGCCGGGGCCGGAGGAGCTGCGGGCCATGGGTCTGGAGCTTACCGACGACGGCAGCATCGTGACGGATCGGGCCTTCCAGACGTCTCGGCCCGGCGTGTTCGCCGCCGGCGACGCCGTCATCGGGCACTCCTCCGTGGTGGAGGCGGTGGCTGAGGGCAACAAGGTGGCAGCGACGGTGAACCACTTCCTGCGGACGGGAGAGGCGACACGGGTGCGATTCCCCATGGACTACGTGGTGCCTGAGGCTGCCTGGCGGCCTGAGGAGTACGTGGATGCCAGGCGAGCCGAGCCTGCCTACGCTGAGGCACCTGGGCCTCGAGGGCGCGGCATTCGCGTCGAGGACGTGTGGGACGAGAGTACGGCGCGACAGGAGTGCAGGCGGTGCCTGCGCTGTGATCTCGACTGGCAGACGCTGATGGAGAAGCGGCGCCAGGAGTCCAGCCGGGAGCCGGTGCTGTGAGAGCGCCCGAGGTGGCGAGAGGTTATCAGGAGGTCTGATGGCGGCCCTTACCATGTACATCAATGGCCGAGAGATAGAGGCCCAGCCGGGGAGCACCGTCCTGGAGGCGGCGAGGGCGGCTGGGATCTCCATTCCCACCTTGTGCCATCACCCCGCGCTCAGCAACTCGGGTGGGTGCCGGATGTGCCTCGTCGAAGTGGAACCTCGTGGCCAGCTTCAGCCTGCCTGCACCTTCCCGGTGTCGCCCGGCCTGCGGGTCCACACGCACTCCGAGAAGGTGGTACGGGCGCGGAGGTTCGTGCTGGAGCTCCTGTTTTCCGAGCGGGGCCACTACTGCATGTACTGCGCCGCCGACGGTCAGTGCGATCTGCAGACGCTCGCCTATGAGCACGGGCTGGACCACTGGACGTATCCCCGGCCGGACAAGAACTACACGGTGGATGCGTCCCGGCCATACTTCGTCATGGACCACAATCGCTGCATCCTCTGCCGGCGATGCATCCGTGCCTGTAGTGAGGTGGCCGGGGTGCACACCCTCGACATGGGCCAGCGCGGGGCGCAGTCGCTAGTGGTAGCGGATCTCAACGTGCCCTTCGGCCAGTCTTCGTGCATTTCTTGTGGCAGCTGCCTGGACGTGTGCCCGACCGGAGCCCTGGTAGACCGGCGCAGTGCCTACATGGGAGGCGACGCCGACCTGGAGCGGGTCGGCACCGTATGCGCGCAGTGCAGCCTGGGCTGCGAAATCGTGGTGAGGACGCGGTCGGGCAGGGTGATACGTATCGAGAGCGATTGGGAGGGGGCGACCAGCGGGGGGCTGCTCTGCCGGCAGGGCCGATTCGCGCCCCTCTACGTCACGGCCCCGCGAGTGCGCTCGCCATTGCGACGCGTCGGGGGAGGATTGGTTCCGTGCACGTGGGAGGAGGCACTCGGCCTGCTGGGCGAGCGGCTCTCAGCAGCCCCACAGGGAGCAGTGGCGGCTGTGGCGTCCGCCCGCGCCACCAACGAGGAGTTGGATGCTTTCGTGGCCGCCTTCGGCCCTCGGGCTGCGAGGCTGGCTCTATTTGACGGTGCTCCGGTGGCTGCTGCCCCGGGTGAGGTCGCCGACCTGGCTGCTGTCGAGGATGCGGCGGCCGTCCTGGCGCTGGCGGCCGACCTGGACGATGAGCACGAGGTGGCGGCCTGCTTCATGAGGCGAGCCCGCGACCGGGGTGCTCGGCTGATACTGGCCGATTGTCGGGCCACACGTCTGAGCGGAGCGGCGGTGCGGCTGGCTGGGCCCGGGGTGGAGGAGTTGCAGGAGAGCCTGGGCACGCTGGCCCCGCTGGTAGTTCTTTACGGCCCGGAAGCGAGCCCCGACTTGCTGGAGGCACTGGCAGAGCGGCGGGGCGCAGCGTTTCTGGGCCTTCCTGCTGGGGTGAACGCCATGGGCGCAGCGGCGCGGGGGCTGAAGCCGGACGGGAGGGCGATCGAGGCCGAGCTTCTCTACGTGTACGCTGCTGACAGCCTGAGCACGGACCTGCTGATTCGTCGGGCGGCCTTCACCGCGGTTCAGTCCTGCTACCGCACCAGCCTGACAGAGGCGGCCGACTTAGTGCTGCCGGCGTTGCACTGGAGCGAGAAGGCGGGTCACCTCACCGGGGCCGACGGTCGCCTGAGGCGGATGGTCCAGGCGGTGCCTGCGGCACCGTGGGCGCGGGACGACCGGGAGGTTCTGTTGGCTCTGGAGAGACTGGCTGAGGCGGCCCACTGATGGTGCGCCCCTAGCAGGGAGGGGATGCTGATGAAGCCCAAGATCGCGACGGATTGGCTGGCGGCATGCGCTGGCTGCCACATGTCGCTTCTGGATATTGACGAGAAGCTGATCGAGCTGCTGCAGAAGGTGGAGTTGACCTCCAGCCCGCTCACCGACCTCAAGGTGCCGCCCGAGTCCGGAGTGGACGTCGGCCTGCTCACGGGCGCCGTCAACAACGACGACAACCTTCACGTGGCCAGGCGCATGCGGCAGCGGTCGCGCATTCTGGTTGCGTGCGGCGACTGCGCCGTGTTTGGCGGCATCATCCGGATGCGCAACCATTGGCCCCTGTCGGAAGCGCTGGAGGCCGCTTACCGAGACAACCCCAGCACCGTCGAGGGTCTCATCCCAGGGGCACCGGAGATCATGCGACCATTGCCGGACCGATCTGTGGGCGAGGTGGTGAAGGTGGACGTGTACGTGCCCGGATGCCCGCCCAGCCCGGAGGTGATCTTCTATGTGCTGAACGAGCTGGCCGAAGGGCGCATCCCTGCGCTCGATGAGTCCAGGCTCAACTACGACTGACGATCGAGCCGGCCCGGGAGAGACCTGATGGTACAGAGGATAATGATCGAGCCTGTCACCCGGATAGAGGGACACGCCAAGGTGTCAATAACCCTGGATGACGAGGGCAAGGTGCGGCAGGCGCGCTTGCACGTCAACGAGTTCCGTGGGTTCGAGCGCTTCTGCCGGGGACGGATGTACTTTGAGATGCCTCAGATTGCGCCTCGCATCTGTGGCATCTGCCCCGTAAGCCACCACTTGGCGGCGGCTAAGGCGGGCGATGCTATCAACGGCGTGGTTCCCACGCGCACCGCCACCCTGCTGCGGGAGCTGATGCACATGGGGCAGGTGGTGCAATCGCACTCCATGCACTTCTTCGAGCTGGCAGGGCCGGATCTGCTCCTCGGCTTCGACGCCGAGCCAGCCAGGCGCAACGTGGTGGGGCTGATCGAGGATCACCCGCAGGTGGCTCTCAAGGGAGTGCTGCTGCGCAAGTACGGCCAGAACGTGATCTCAGCCTTGGGCCGGAAGCGGGTGCACCCGGAGTTCGCGGTGGCCGGAGGGGTGAATTCGGCACTGACTCCGGCGGCGCGCGACGCTATGCTGGGCGAGCTGGAAGAACGCATCAGCGATGTGCTGGACGGTATCGGCATCGCCAAGGCATGGTTGGAGGAGCACCGGGACTACGCCGAGAGCTTCGCCTCCTTCCCCTGCGGCTACATGGGACTGGTGGGAGAGAACGGCGAACTGGAGCTGTACCATGGGCAGGTGCGCCTGATAGACTGCCAAGGGGCGCAGGTGGTTCAGTTCGATCCGCGTGATTACCTGGACCATATCGGGGAGAGGGTAGAGGACTGGACATACCTGAAGTTTCCCTACTCCCTGAAGCTGGGCTGGCCTGAGGGCACCTATCGGGTGGGTCCGCTAGCGCGCCTCAACGTGTGTGAGCGGATCGGGACGCCGAAGGCGCAAGAGCAGCTGGAGGAGTGGAAGTCGCTCAATGGCGGCGGCCCGGTTCAGGGCACGCTCTACTACCACTACGCCCGGCTGGTGGAGGCCTTGTACGCCCTAGAGCGGATCGGCCAGCTGCTAGACGACCCCGACATCATGTCCAACGACCTGTATGCCCCGTCAGCTGCCATCACTGGGCACGGGGTGGGATGCCTGGAGGCACCCAGAGGTACTCTGTTCCACGACTACCATACCGACGAGGACGGCAGGCTCACGTCGGTCAACTTCATCATCGCCACCGGTCATAACAACTGGGCCATGAGCCGCTCGGTGGAGGAGGTGGCCCGCGCCTATGTTGACGGCAGGAACCTCAGCGAAGGCATGCTAAACCGAGTGGAAGCGGCCATACGCGCCCACGACCCATGCCTCTCGTGCTCCACGCACGCGCTGGGGCAGATGCCGTTGGAGGTGACGCTCTTGGCGGCGGACGGGCGGATTCTCGATCGGGCAGTGCGTGGCTGAGGGACGGAGCCTCATTCTAGGACTGGGCAACGCCAGCCGCCGGGACGACGGCTTCGGTTGGTCGGTGGTCAACGAGGCGCGCCGAAGACTGGAGCGTAGTCCTCTCGGCCTGACCGACGATGGGACCGATGACCTGGGGCAGGAGGTGGATGCCATCTTCCTGCCTCAATTGTCGTCCGACCTGGCCGACCTGGTGGCCCGATATCGCCGGGTGATCATCGTGGACGCCCGAATATCGGGAGAGCAAGCGGTCCGGGTGGAGCGGGTCGGCGGCGAGCCGTCGGGTTCGCGGCTGCTGACTCACGACATGCGGCCGGCTGAACTGGTGGCCCTGGCCCGGGCGCTGTACGGTGCCGCGCCGGAGGCGTTCGTAGTTTCGGTTGCTGGGCTCGACTTCGACTTCGGGGCTGGACTCAGCCGGCAGTTGGCTGCGCTGGTGCCCGAGGCAGCGGAGATGTGCCTTCGGCTGGCGAGAGGCCAAGTGAGTGCAACCCTGGATTCGGTTGGGGAGGGTTCGGCGGCCTGCGCGACGAGGTCGGACGTGATACAGTAAGGGTGGTCAGATCGCGGTCAGAGGATGGTGTGTGATGTGCCTGGCGGTTCCGGTGCTGTTGAAGCAGAAGCGTGATGATTCCGGGACTATCGATCTGGGCGGAGTGGAGCGGGAGGTGAGCCTGCTGCTCACCCCCGAGGCCCAAGAGGGCGACTACGTCATAGTCCACGCCGGGTTTGCCATCAGCGTGCTGGATCGGGAGGAAGCCGAGGCTACGCTTTCGCTCTTCCGTGAGCTGGCCGACTCACAAGGCCAGTGATGCGCTACCTCTCCGATTTCCGCGACGCTGCCGCCTGCGCGGCCCTCGCCGAGCGTATCCGCCGCCTGGCTCACGGCGCGGGCGAGATGCAGTTTATGGAGTTCTGTGGCGGCCACACGCACGCCATCGCTCGCCACGGCCTGCGTTCTCTGCTACCGGAGAACGTCCGCCTGGTGTCCGGGCCCGGCTGTCCCGTCTGCGTGTCTTCGCAAGGGGACGTAGATCGAGCCGTGGCGCTGGCGGGAAGGGACGGGGTGACTGTGGTCACCTTTGGCGACATGATGCAGGTGCCCGGCAGCGAGGGCAGCCTCCAGGAGGCGCGGGCTCTGGGGGCGGACGTGCGTGTGGTCTACTCCCCGGCCGATGCCCTCCGGCTGGCAGTGGATTGCCCGGGACGGCAGGTGGTCTTTCTGGGAGTGGGCTTCGAGACCACCGCTCCCGCGGTAGCGGCGACGGTGCTACAGGCGCAGAGACAGGGGATCACCAACTACAGCGTGCTGTCCCTACACAAGCTGACCCCGCCGGCCATGCGGGCGGTGCTCGACGCCGGGGAGGTACGACTGGACGGAGTGATCGGGCCGGGGCACGTGAGTACCGTCATCGGGGCGGGGGCCTGGCGCTTCCTTCCCGAGGAACACGGCCTCGGGTGTGCCGTGGCGGGCTTCGAGCCCGCCGATCTGCTATTGGCCGTGGCCGAGCTAGTGCGGATGGTGGTGGAGGGGCGGCCGGAGGTGGCCAACTGCTACCGACGCTCGGTGTCGGATGGGGGTAACAGTCGGGCTCTAGCGGTGATGGAACAGGCTTTCCAGGTGGTGGACGCGGACTGGCGGGGGCTAGGTGTGGTGCCAGCGAGTGGCCTGCACTTCCGGCCGGAGCTGGCCGACCTGGATGCCGGGGCGCGACTCGCCCTTCCGAAGCTGGAGTCCCGCGAGCCAGCGGGCTGCCGGTGCGGAGAGGTGCTGCGGGGCGTCCTCGAGCCCTCCCAGTGCCCGCTGTTTGGCTCGGCGTGCACCCCGGAGAGCCCGGTCGGCCCGTGTATGGTGTCCACGGAAGGGGCCTGCTCCGCTCACTACCTGCTGAGGGAAGCGGGGTGAGCGAGCGGATACGCCTCGCCCACGGAAGCGGAGGAGAGCTTTCCCGCCGGCTGGTGCACGAGGTCTTTCTGCGTTACCTGCTGGACCCTGAGCTGGCCCGCCTGGAAGACTCGGCCGTGCTTTCTGCGGACGGCCTGGACGGGGCCTGCGGGGCGCTGGCGTTCACCACCGACTCGTACGTGGTGTCTCCGCTCGAGTTCCCCGGCGGTGACATAGGCAAACTGGCGGTGTGCGGCACTGTCAACGACCTGGCAGCGGCAGGCGCTCGGCCCCTGTGGATGGCCGCCGGTTGGATTCTGGAGGAGGGGCTCCCGCTGGACACGCTGGAGCGGCTAGTGCGCTCCATGGCGGAGTGGTCGGCTGCCGCAGGCATCCGAGTGGTGACGGGAGACACCAAGGTAGTGCCGCAGGGGCTAGCCGACGGCGCCTACGTGAACACTTCCGGCGTGGGATGGGTGCCGCAGGGCAGGTGCCTGGGGCGGCAGCGGGTGCGTTCGGGGGATCGGGTGCTGGTGAGTGGCTGTCTGGGCGACCACGGTGTGGCGGTCATGCTGGCGCGGCAGGGGATCAGTATGTCGGCGCACCTGGTGAGCGATGTGGCTCCCCTGCACGGGCTGGTCCAGTCGCTGTTCGATGCCGAAGTGGACGTGCGGTGGCTGCGCGACGCCACTCGGGGTGGCCTGGGGAGCGTGCTCTGTGAACTGGCCCAGGGGGCAAACTACGGGATAGAGGTGGAGGAGCAATCGCTGCCCGTACGTGCCGAGGTTAGTGGCGCCGCCGAACTACTGGGGCTGGACCCTCTCTTCATTGCTAACGAGGGGAAGATGGTGGTGGTGGTGCCACCGGAGGACGCAGCCGCGGCTCTGGGAGCCTGGAACAGCCATCCTCTGGGCCGAGACGCCGCAGTGGTCGGGCGTGTTACGGAAAAGCACCCAGGGCGGGTGGTCTCCCTCACTCCGTACGGCACCTCCAGGATCGTGCACCTGCCCGCCGGAGAGCTGCTGCCCCGCATCTGTTAGGTCCGGGCCAGCGAGGGCAGCGGCGAGAGGCCGATCGGCCCAAGGCTGTGCGTCCGGCGCCGACCTGATGACCCCCGAAGGCGAGCTCCAACCTCCGGGCGGTCAGGCGGAGCCATTGGGCCCGGCGAACACCGTGTACCGGTTCCCCCGTGCGTAGCCGATGAGGGTCAGCCCATAGCGGATGGCCATCTCGATGGCCACGTCTGTGGGCGCGGTGCGCGAAACCACGATGGACGCCCGCATACGTATTGCCTTGTACAGCATCTCGGAGGAGATGCGCCCACTGGTGACCAGAGCCAGCCCGGCCGTATCCTGCCCGACTAGCAGCGCATGACCCATCAGTTTGTCCACCGTGTTGTGCCGGCCGATGTCCTCGTAGAGCGCCAGCATGGAGTGACCATCGCTCAAGCCCGATGCATGGGTGCCTCCAACGCTCCGATGGATGACCGACCCCTCCTGTAGCTGCCTCATTGCATCTCGGACCTGTGAGGGCGACCACGGGCTGACCTTCGGGACCCGGTAGTCTGGCCATACCTGCTCAGGCGAGACTCCCTGGCCGCAGCCCGAGGTGATCAGGCTGCCGGCCGGGAGGTCGGGCACCTCGTGAGCCAGGACCATCTCCATGCGGTTGGGGTCGTCTGGGCAGTCATGCAGCAGGAGGACCTGGCCCAAGTCCTGGAACAGCCCGGCGAAGTAGGCGAAGCCCAGAGCCAACTGCCTCTGGGCGGCCGGCGTGCACATGAGCGTCACCCAGCGCCTGTGGTTGACCCAGAGGGTAAGGGGGGACTCCACTGGCACCCGCCAACGCTCCTGCTGTACGCGGCTTCCCGGCTCGCCCTGCAGCTCAGTCTGAGTGACTACGCGGCATTCGAGGTCGCGTCCCACTTCCTGCACCACGGCCCTCCTCAGGGTGGCTTCGCAACCGCGACTGGAAGCCAGGGATGGGCGAGCGAACGTTCGTCCTTGGCTACCCGTCCGAGCCCACTATCCGGCCGGTGCCCATCACGGGCCTCCAGTCGCCTCTGCGCCTGTCCCCCAAACATAACCGATTTGGGCGTGTTCGGGCACGTTCCAGGCTAGGGCTTTCTCAAAGTCCCATGGCAAGCGACGAGAGATGCCTATCAGAGCCAGTCTGGGCGCTATCGGATGCTGTATCGCCTCTGTTCCTCGCCTGCTCGCTGGCCGGCCGTGGTTCCTGGCCAGCGCCACGTGGCAGCTCGCCCAACGCTGGTTCGACTTTGAGAAAGCCCTAGTTCCAGGCCAGGGCTTTTCAGTGCTCTGACAGGAGCGGCCAGTTATGTTATGCTAGTGGCAATCTGAGGCTGAGGTTGGGGCGATGGTGGATGAGACAGGGGAGGAAAGCCTGCTGGAGGGGTTGGCGCGGCT
>JABLXR010000077.1 GCA_013178015.1 Anaerolineae bacterium | reverse complement strand
CATGTTGAGCGTGAGCGGCTACACCGGAGATGTGTTCGCCCACACCTGGCATGGTGAGTTCGTGACGGCGGAGCACGACCTGGCTGGCCCGCACGAGTGACGCCGCCGAGCCTGTCTCTTCCCCCCAGCCGGGCCTCCGGAGCCCCCATCCGGGGGCCCGGCCCCCTTGCCCGAAGCCCGCAACGATCGCAAAGGGGGGTGCCAGCGTACTCCCTGGGCGGGACGGACGAGCTACTGGTGGCATATGGGTGGTGAGCGATGCGTTGGCAGCTGAAGTTGGCCGGGGCGGATGATGAGCCCGAGCGAGAGCTCACTCGGGCGCTGGAGGCGGCGGGGCTGGTGGTGTACCGGTCCTTCAGCCTGTGCGAGGCCCTACAGGTGCTGCCCCAGCGTGGGTGCCCCTGCAAAGGGACGCCGGACTGCACCCGCCGCTACACTATCCTGCTGGTGTACCACCTGGCCTCGCCTCCCGCCTTGATGATTGTGCACCAGCACAAGCGAGCCCTGGAAGTGCAGGTACGCGGCCACCCCGCCGCGGCCCTGGAAATGGCCTTGGCGGATGCGCTATTCGACCTGGGTGCCCGCCCGGCCGCATCCGGGGGGCCGGGCGAGACGGACGCCGACGGGATGCTGAAATCGGCCCAGACCGGGTGACTGTGGTGCCTGGCACCGGCTCGGCGGATCGGATCTGGACACCGTGGTGGCCAAGGGCATAATGTGGGCTGTGAGCGGCAGAGAGCGATCACAGGGGAGGCGGTGGAAGCCGACAGGCACCTGGCGAACCACCGGAAGCTGATGCTGGTCTGCCTGGCGGTGCTGAGAGTGGGTCTGGCGGCGGCGTTGGCCCTGCGGGTGTCACCGCAGAGTGCCGCTGGCGCTACTGCTTCTGTGCCCTCTGATGCGCCTGGTCATGATGGGGCGCGGCGGCCAGCAGCATGGCCACGCCCCGAAGCGGCGGCCTCAGATGCCTCATGAGGGTGAAGCTGGCCGAGAGGACGGTGGCGTAGTGGTGGCCTCGGACCGCCCGCTCCTGCGGATCGCCGGGCTGTGGTTGGTGATCCGGGGCGCTGCGGACCTGCTCGGCGGCGGGGTGGCCCTCCGGCCGCTGAGGCGCCTCCTCGGGCTGGCCCAAGTCTGGTTGGGCCTGCGGGTGCTGCAGGTGGCGACCGTGAGCGTCACCGAGCTCTACCACGCCCTGGCCGGCCTCTACGACCGTATTGCCTTCACCTGGCGGGAGAAGCTCTATCCGGAGGCGCACGCGGCGCTCAACCAAGCCCTGGCCGAGAGACTGCCATCGGGCGGGCGGGTGCTGGACCTCGGGTGTGGCACGGGGGCGAATCTGGGGACGCTGCTGGCCCTCGGGCTGCCCTTCTCCCAGTACGTCGGAGTGGACGTCTCGCCGGACATGCTGGCCCAGGCGCGACGCAGGTTCGCCCGGGTGGACAATGCCCTGTGGGTACAGCTGGACCTGACGGCAGACTCCCTGCCCGAGGGGCCGTTCGACCTGATCGTCTCCACCTGGGTGTTCGAACATCTGCGCGACACCCGACCGGTGGTGGACAAGGCCTGGAGTGGACTGGCCCCGGGCGGCTGGATGCTGCTCCTCTTTGAGGTGCGCGAAGGCGACCTAAGGAGCGCTTTCTACGACGGCCTCTGGCGGGTGGCCAGCGCCCGACTGATCCCCTGGGGGGAGGTACGCAGGTACCCCGGCTCGCTTCAGGTGCAGACGTGGCCGGGGAGGTGGACGCCGGCGGCGGTGCTGATCGCGCTGCAGCGACCGGCGAGTGGTGAGACCTGACCTCTGTCTGACGTCTCTCGCTCGCGGGGAGCTCGAACGCCGGTCCAGTATGGGTTGTCATGCTTCACTCCGCAAACAGACGCTCCGTTCAGCATGACACATGAGGCCGCAGACGCCCCGTTCAGCATGACACAGGAGGCCGCAGACGCCCCGTTCAGCACGACCTGTGAGGACCAGACGCTCGGTTCAGCACGACACAGGAGGCCGCAGACGCCCCGTTCAGCATGACATGTGAGGAGCAGACGCTCCGTTCAGCATGACAAGGGGCCGCAGACGCTCCGTTCAGCATGACACAGGAGGAGCCTACGCCTCCTCCTGTCAGAGCGGCCCCCCTGCCGCTCCAAGCGGCCTTCTTGACTCCGAGCAGCCTTCCTGTCATTCCGAGCGAAGCGAGGAATCTCCACCCTGCGAAGTGGAGATGCTTCACTCCGCAAACAGATGCTCCGTTCAGCATGACACAAGAGGAGCCGACGCCCCGTTCAGCATGACATGTGAGGAGCAGACGCCCCGTTCAGCACGACACAGGAGGCCGCAGACGCCCCGTTCAGCCTGACAACGAGACGAGGACGCTTCGTTCGGCTTACGACCCATACTGGACCGGAGTTCTAGCTCGTCTCGAGCTCCTCCTTCGCCACCCAGTCCGATATCACCTGCAGGACCCTCTCCGGCTCCAGGGGGTCATTGGTCTTGAGCCGGACGCGGAAGTCGTGAGGACCGCCCATCCCCTCCGGCATGGTGAAGTCCAGGGACACCACTGCCGAGCCACCCGGTGCTATGGTCGTCGAACTGACGACAGCCTTGGGCGGTCAACATCCTTCGACGGTCTCGATCTCCGGTTCTCCATCGATCTTCAAGAGGCCGGAGCCGGTGTTGGTGAGGCGGAACTCGGCCCTGACTCGTTCGCCGTAGACGTGCCGGCCCAAGTCCACCGAGTCCCGGTCCACGGCCAGCCGAGGAGGCCCCGAGGGGTGGGTGGCCACCTGGGCGCACGCGGCTGCCAGCCCCAGCAGGGCCAGAAGCCCGGCGAGAAGTAGATACGGCCATCGGCGCGAACGGGCGGCGCCCACCGGCCGTGAGCGTCTGGTTGAGCCTTGTGACATCAGTTCTCCTCCACGGTCTGGTGTACCGGACGCCGCCCGCGGTCGACGGCAGTGGTCTCGCCCGTGAGGGCGGCGGCCAGGTCTGCAATGAGGTCGTCAGGGTGCTCCAGGCCCACCGACAGGCGCAGGAGCAAGGGGTCCACCTCGAGGGCGGTCCCGGCGGTGGTGGCGTGGCTCATCTGGGCCGGGTACTCGATCAGGCTGGCCACTCCGCCCAGTGACTCGGCCAGGGAGATGAGCCGCACCCGCCGCAGGGCCGCCACTGCCGCTTCCGCCCCACCGTGGACGCGGAAGGAGATCATGCCGCCAAACCCTCGCATCTGGCGGCGGGCCACCCGGTGCTGGGGATGGCTGGGCAGGCCGGGATAGATCACCTGGGCCACCGCCTCGTGGCCGGACAGGAATTGGGCCAGGCGCAGGGCGTTGTCCTCCTGCACCCGCATCCGGGCTGCTAGGGTCTTCATCCCTCGCAGGACCAGCCAGCAGTCCCAAGGGCCGGGCACGGCCCCGGTGGCGTTCTGGAGAAAGGCCAGCCGCTGGTGCAGGACGGGATCGTCGGTCACTACGGCGCCGCCGATGACGTCGTTGTGCCCGCCCAGGTACTTGGTGGTGGAGTGCACTACCAGGTCGGCACCCAGCGGCAGCGGGGTCTGCAAGTAGGGGCCGGCGAAGGTGTTATCCACAGCCACCAGCACTCTCGCCCCGCCTACACGGGGTGCCCGGACCGCCTCCACCACGGCGGGGATGTCGGTGATCCTCAACCAGGGGTTGCTAGGCGTCTCCAGCCACACAAGGCGGGTCTGGGGGCGGAGGTGGCGGGTGACGTTGGCGGCGTCGGTGAGGTCGGCGTAGGAGAACTCTAGACCGTAGGGGGCCCAGACGCTCTCGAAGAGCCGGTGAGTGCCCCCGTAGAGGTCGTCCCCGGCGAGCACATGGTCGCCGGGCTGGAGCAGCCGCACCACGGCATCGATGGCGGCCATGCCCGAGGCGAAGGCCAGGCCGAACCGCCCGCCCTCCAGCCGCGCCAGGGCACCCTCGAGGGCGGAGCGGGTGGGGTTGCCGGTGCGGGAGTATTCGTAGCCGCGGTGGACGCCCACGTCGTCCATCACGTAAGTAGCTGCCTGGTGCACCGGGGGCACGATGGCTCCCGTGGCTGGGTCTGGCCCATGGCCGTGCACGGCCAGGGTCTCGAAGCGATACTTACTCACGCTGTCCACTCCTCGAAGCTGCCGTGGATGCTCTTGCTCAGGTAACGTGGTGCCCCCAGGGTGGAACCGCGACAGCCGGACCAGGGGAGTCCCGCCGATGACCTGGGTGACGTCGCGGGCAACAGTCTCTACGGCTTGCACGATCGTACCTGCCTTTCCGATATTGGCTCTGTAAGTACCGATCTCAACCGGTTGCGCGCAGATGACGCAATGTCGGTGACGCTAGTACCGCGCCGACCAACGCTGATCGGAAGGACTCGGAGCGCGGTAGTCAGCGTACTATCGGCGTCATCGGGGCGCTGCCCAGGGCGATGGTGAGCATGACACTGCCCCCACCAGACGGGAGCGCGGGCGCAGACTGCCCATGGCGGTCGGGCCCAGGGTGGGCCCCGCACAGACCGGTCATCGAGACGCGACGCGGTCTGATGCCGCTCAGGGGTGCCGGGGGCGATCGGAGTCCGAGCCCCGACTGACCAGCCAGGGCACCGGTCCATCGGCGCCGAACCCCAAGACGCCACGGCACGTTCCGCTCTCTCCGATTGTCCCGTGCGGACCGGCAATCGGGTAGCGCCGTCCGCCTGGCCTTCTATCGGCTCAATGGCCTAAGGTGCACCAGGTCATTTGGCGCGGTGCGGCTGACTTGGGACCCGGCCGGACCCGGTGGGACGTCCATGACCCTGACCGGAGGCAGGCGCTCTCCGGAGATCGGGGGGATCCGCGTCCCACCGGTGTCCTACTGGGCTGGCTGCTACAGATCGTATATCTCGCGGGCGTTCTGGTGGAAGAGGCGCTCGACCAACCGGAGGGCCAGATCTAGACCGTACCACCCCCGCTCGACCCGGTCGGCCAGGACGTCCTCCACGATCTGCTTCACCAGCTTGAGCTTAGGGTAGCACCACTCGGCGTGGTAGGCGTCGGAGAAGAAGCCCACGATCTTGTTGGCCGGCACCATATCCAGCCGCGTCTCCAAGGACTTGCGGATGTAGTAGGGGTAGAAGGTGTGCCACCAGTAGCCGGCCACACTGACGTTGGGGAAGTGCTTGGCCAGGATGCCCAGATCCTGGGTGAACAGGTCGGAGGCGGTGGAGAGGTTCAGGTGCACGTCCTCGTGAGCCCCGGCGAGCCGGGCCAGCGCCCCAGCGAAGGTGGGGCTCCAGTGCGTGAGGGCACGGTGGGGCGGCAGCACTTCGGCGCCCACTATGAGCTGGAACGTCCGGATGGAGGTGCGGGCGAGCTCTTCGAAGGCGGTCTCCAGGCCGAAGGTGGCGAAGGCGCCCAGCTCGGCGGCGGTGAGGTGATCGCGCTCCCGGGCCTTGTCCAGGCTTCTGGTGGCCTCGGCCGGAGCGGCGCTCTCGGTGGCCAGGTAGGGGAGGGGCCAGGCACCCACGAACTTGGACCCGCGCTGCACGGCGCGGCCGATCAGAGTGGCCAGTAGCTCGCGATAGTCCTCGGCGTTGCGGACCTCGCGCCCGAGAAGCTCGTCGAGGGATTCCACTACCTGGCGCGGGGAGCGTTTGCCGTCGCGGAGGTTGACCGGCAGGCCCTCGGTGCCTAGGGCCACGGCAGCGGAGTAAGGGGCGCCCCCGTGCTCGACGGTGATGCTGGTCTCGATGCGGCAGCGCGTCCGCAGCACCTGTTCCTGCCAGGCGGGGTCGTGGCCGTGGACCTGTGCTAGGGCGGCGGCCTGCTCCAGGTTGTCCTCGCTCAGAGCCGGGATGCCGTACAGATCGCGGAGGAGCCAGCGCAGGAGCAGGCCCGAAGTGGTGCTCTCCACCCGAGGCAAGTAAGGCAGGGAGAGGCGCACGCGTTCCAGCGGTGGCATCTCCGGGTCCGCCAGCTCGTGGGGCAGTCCGGCCCGACTGACCTCTTGCTGAGGCATCCCGGAGGAGACCAGTTCGATCCATACGTGATGATAGAGCACGATGTCGGCCAGGTTGTCCGCCGCGGGTTTGTGGGGTCGCAGGTGGCAGTGAGGATCTATGACGCTCACTTGGTCCAGCGTCTGACGGAGAGCTTCGCGCACGTAGCTCATGGATACCTCCCGGTTGTCGGTGCCCCTCCCATCATAGACGGAAGCGGTCAGGCTTCAACGCCGTGCTGCCGTGAGGGGACAGCGTATCCTCTGCCGCTGGGGCGCGAGTCGGCCCTTCTGAGGCATTGTGCTCGGCAGGGGGCGAAGCCCCGGCGCGCCCTCTGGGCGTCCGGACATCGCCGACCGATTGTATAATGATAGTTGTAGTGGGGCGATCATCCGCGCTGGGCGGCCAGAAAGTGGAGGCGGAGGTGATGCAGTGAGCCACTCGTCTGACACCACAGGTGCGGAGGATGGACTCAGTGAAGACGAGCGAGCAGCGGCCGGGGTGAAGCGCTCGGCAGTGCTCTATCGCATTGTCGCCGTGGTCCTGGCCCTGGTGGTCCTGGCGCTGGCCACGCGCATTGGGCCTCTGGGTCGAGGGAGACAGCCTGCGACAGCGGGTATGGATGGGTTTGCCCGGGAGCGTGCCGCGATGGTGAAGAAGCAGATGCAGGACCGCGACATCAGCGACCCGACGGTTCTGGCCGCCATGGAATCGGTGCCGCGCCACGAGTTCGTCCCGGTCGAGAGCCGAGACCAGGCCTACGCCGACTGGCCGCTGCCCATCGGGTACGGGCAGACCATCTCTCAGCCGTACATCGTGGCGCTGATGACCCAGCTGGCGCAGGTCGAGCCAGGCGACAAGGTGCTGGAGGTGGGCACGGGCAGCGGGTATCAGGCGGCCGTGCTCGCCGAGATCACGGATAGCGTCTACTCGGTAGAGATCATCCCGGAGCTGGCGGCCGCGGCCCGGGAGCGCCTCGACAGTCTGGGCTACGCGAAGGTGGTGACGGCGGTACGCGACGGTTACTATGGCTGGGAGGAGCACGCTCCCTACGATGCCATCATCGTCACCGCAGCGCCGGACCACGTGCCGCCCAGCCTGGTGGAGCAACTGGCGGAGGGAGGGCGGCTAGTCATCCCCGTAGGGCCGCCCGGCTTCTTTCAGACGCTGTGGCTGATAGAGAAGACGCCCGAGGGCATCAAACGCTCCAGCCTGGGGTCAGTGGCCTTCGTTCCCCTCACCGGACAGCACTAGTGAGTGGGGAGTGGTGAGTGGGGAGTAGGGAGTGGATAGTGGCTGCCAGCCGGCATCCCTCACTCCCCACTCACCACTCCCCACTTACCGTTAGGAGAGCCACGCCGGCATAGGCGGCGATGGCCACGGCCAGAGTGAGCTCGAAGCCCCCCAGCACCGAGGTCGCGGTGGCGAGTACGCTCGCCAGGACCGAGGCCGTCCCGTTGACTGCCACCGCCCAGGCGCGCTGGCCCGGTTCCCTGAGGGACAGCCGCATCAGGGTGGGGAACGCCCCTCCGAGCCCGAACCCGATGCCAGCTCCCAGGGCGAAGACGGCCATCGCCCGGAGCCAGCCCGGCGCCGTGAGCAGCGAGGGCAGCAGCCAGCGAGGGCACAGTAACGCCGCTACTGCCCAGAGGGCCGGCTGGACTGCCCACAGCCGGCTCCGGTACCGGTCGCTAAGGGCGCTGGCGAAGCCTGAGCCCAGCAGCATAGCGCTGAGCACGAGCGCCATCGTGGAGGGCACGTCGCGCACGACAAGCAGCACCTGCTGCATGAGAGGGAGCTCGACGGCCATGTAGCCCAGCCCCAGAGCCAGGAAACCGGCGCTGACGGCCGCCGGTGGCCGAGCCCGGGCGCGCACCAGGGCCGGTGCCAGAAGCGCTGCCGACAGGGGCGCCAGCACTAACAGGGTGAGCGGAAGGATGAGGAACCCTAGCCCGCCCATGGGCAAGGCCACCCGGCCTACCTGGCTGAGGGTGCGCCCCGTCTGCGACCACTTGAAGTAGTCGTGGGGGAAGGGACGCGAGTCCGTGGCCGGCTCCAGGGCGAAGGGGTAGGCGGCGATCCAGTCGGTGTCCGGGCCCAGGGCCTGGGCAAAGGTGCGGTAGTAGAGGTCTTCGGGCAGGAGGTTGTGTCGGTTGGCCTCCTCCGCACGCAGGCCGGGCAGCCAGACTAGGTCCAGGCCGAGCGCGTCAGCTTCGCGGCGGAACCAGGCCAGTTCCGCGGCGCTCCAGGGGGTGGGGCTGGCTATCATGACCGCCGTCTGCATGGAGCGAGCCGCCATCAGGTGGGAGCTGACATCGATAACGCCGTGCCGGCGCAGGGCAGCGATGAGGGTAAGCCAGAGGCGCAGCTCTTCGCTAGGGGGCTGCTGCAACCAGCTCTCGGCGACAAGATAGCCCCCAGGGTTTAGAGAGGCGAGCCCGTCGAACAGAGCGTCGGCGGTCAAGCCGTAGTCCTCGGCCAGACTGGCGGCACCCCAGCCTACGGGGCGGTAGCCCCCGCGCAGGGGCAAGTAGATCAGATCCCACTTCGGTCCCTGCCGGAGAGCGCTGCGAGGATTCCCGCCCACGATGGCGATGTGCCCGGACGACACCGCTCCGCTGCCCCAGCCGCCGTTCTCCAGGGCAGCGCGCACGCCATCATTGGGCACCATCGCGGTGACTTCGCCCGGCAGCGCCGCCAGTGCCAGCCAGAGGGGGACGTCTCCGGTGGGCTCCAGCACCAGGGCCCGCGGCGCCGGGCGCAGACGCAGCGCCGGCCAGGCGGGGAGGCACTGTACAAACCGGACTTCATCGGGCGAGGAGGCTTCCAGGATGGGGCTGGGGCTGTCCCCGTCCACGAACACGTGTCGCTGAAGGGGCACGGTGTGCGGGCACTCGAGGTCGGCGCCCCCGGCCATGCGCAGGTTGGGGCCGGCCACGACGTCAATGCGCCCGTAACGCGACCAGTAGGAGGCGACGAGTTGGGCTCCTTGTGCGTGCAGCGACTGCCAGAGCGGCTTGTAGGGCGAGAGGCGAGGCGGCAGCAGCCCTTCCCACGGCGCCAGGGCCGCCCCCAGCAACACCAGCACCAGCAGCGGCCTGGCCTCGGGCCGTGCCAGACCGAGGACGGCGGCGAAGGCTACCGATGCCGCCAGGGCCATGCACCGTACTGGCCCCAGGTGTGGGAGCAGGAGGGCTGCCAGCAGCGCCCCGGCGGCCGAGCCCACCAGGTTGCCGGCATAGACGGAGCCCGCCTCCGCCCGCTGCTCGAAGCAGAGGGCCAGGCTAACCCCCGCCAGCACGAAAGGAACGGCCAGCACCGCCACGTACACCACGAACAAGGCGATCTGGCGCCGGGACCAGGCCAGGGCGTAGGTGTCCACCGGGAGCACAGCCACGGCGGCTAGGACCATGAGCATGGCCAGGCCGGCGCCCCCACACCAGGCGGAGGGCCGCCGCCAGGTGGGCTGGCGCAGGAACCCGAGACCGGCCGCCACTGCTGCCCCGCCCGCCGCGTTGCCCAGCAGGGCGAGAGAGACGGCCAGGAAGGCGAAGTGATAGCCCTGAGAGAGGGAGAAGACTCGGGTGAGGGCGATCTCGAATAGGAGCGTGCCTACCCCCACCAGCAGGGCGGTGATCGTGGCTTCGGCACGCATGGTGCCAGCAGCGCCGCTGAGGAGCTGCGGCCTCGCTTCTGGGCCTGGAACTGACATCCCTACCTGGCCTCTCCCCTTGCCCCAGGGTGACGGCATCTGGCACGCGCCAGGATAGCACAGCGGTCAGGGTCTCGTAAGGGAGCAGGTGCTTCACGCAAAGAGGCCAAGCCGCAAGGAAAAGAAGGGAGGTATAGTGGTCGCTCTGCCTCTGGCGTGTGGCGCCTTTGCGTGAAGGTCGGCATGCCAACCGGGAGAGGTTGTGTTATACAGGACGCGAGTGGACCCACTCGTGCTGGTCCGCAGATGCGAAAGTAGAGGGGGTTACTGGACATGGCCGTGAAGATCACCATCATCGGTGCCGGCAGCGTCACCTTTGCCCGGCGGTTGGTCCGGGACGTGCTGTCGGTGCCCGAGCTTGCCGACTCCACCATCGCCCTCATGGACATCAACCGGCAGTATCTCGATCTGGTGGCGCAACTGGTGGAGAGGGACGTCCGGGCCAACAACCTGCCCGCTACCGTGGTCGCCACCACCGACCGGCGGCAGGCCCTGGAGGGGGCCGACTACGTGGTCAACACTACTCGCATCGGCGGGCTCGATGCCTTCCAGCTCGACATAGACATCCCGCTCAAGTACGGGGTGGACCAGTGTGTGGGGGATACTCTGTGCGCCGGCGGGATCATGTACGGCCAGCGCAACATCCCCCAGGTGCTCGACTTCTGCCGGGACATCCGCGAGGTGGCCCAGCCGGAGGCCCTGTTCCTCAACTACGCCAACCCCAATGCCATGAACGTGTGGGCGGCCAGTCAGTATGGGCGTGTATACACGGTGGGCCTGTGCCACGGCGTGCAAGGGGGCCACCAGCAGATCGCCGAGGTGATCGAGCTCCTGATCAACGAGGGCAAGGACCCGGATAGCTCGGCCTACCAGAGGGTCACCACCAAGGATGTAGACATAATCTGTGCCGGCATCAACCACCAGACCTGGTACATTCAGGTACGTTACCGGGGCGAGGACTGGACCGGGAGGCTGCTGGAGGGCTTCGAGAAGCACCCGAAGTTCAGCCGGACGGAGAAGGTACGTATAGACGTGCTCCGGCGGTTCGGCTACTACTCGACCGAGTCCAACGGGCACCTGAGCGAGTACCTCCCTTGGTACCGCAAGCGGCCCGAGGACATCCGCAAGTGGGTGGACCTGTCCTCCTGGATTCACGGAGAGACGGGTGGCTACCTGCGCGTCTGCCGGGAGGGGCGCAACTGGTTCGTGGAGGAGGCGCCCAAGATGCTCCGGGAGGAGCCGCCCGTCTACTCCTACGACACTCGTTCGCACGAACATGGCAGCTGGATCATCGAGGCGCTGGAGACCGGGCGGGTCTACCGGGGCCACTTCAACGTGGTGAACCACGGCATCATCAGCAACCTGCCTCCCGACGCCGTCGTCGAGGTGCCCGGCTACGTGGACCGCAACGGGATCTCGACGCCGCGGGTGGGCGATCTCCCCGCCGGTCCCGCGGCCATATGCAACGCCTCGGTGAGCGTGCAGCGGCTGGCAGTGGAGGCGGCGGTGCGGGGGGATGTGTTCCTGCTCAAGCAGGCTTTCATGATGGACCCACTGGTCGGGGCGGTGTGCGATCCCCCTGAGATCAGCCAGATGGTGGACGAGATGCTGGTGGCCCAGGCCCAGTGGCTCCCCCAGTACCAGGCGGAGATTCCCAAGGCCAGGGAGCGTCTGGCACGCGAGGCCCCGTTGGGGACCAAGACGTGGCGGGGCGGGGCGCGGCTGGGGGAGTGATCCGTGACGCGGGGCTCGTGACTCGTGAGGGGGCAGACTCCCCATCTCACCGGTCACGAGCCCCGCGTCACCTTCCGCTAGGGCTTAGGCGTCTGGAAGAAGGGGAGGCCGGCCCAGGCGCGGAAGAGATTGGCGTACATGCCCAGGAAGTGCTCGACAGTCGGCACTTCCTGGTCCACCTCGGAGGAGCAGTAGCCCTCGTAGCCGTCGGCCTGGAGCAGGTCAAAGAGCTCTGGGTAGGGGAAGGGGCCCACGAAGGCGTGCATGTGCACGTGTCGGATCCACTCTCGCACCCGGCTGTAGGTGGCCTCGACCGAGCCCGCGACCAGGTCGCGTGGGTCGCAGTTGTAGACCAGGCCCACGTTGGGATGGTCGGCGATCTCCACGGCAGTGCGGGAAAAGCCCCAGTAGTTGAACTGCCCGTGCATCTCCAGCAGCACGTCCACATCGTAGGGTTCGGCGAACTCACCCAGCTCCGCCAGGCTCTCGCCCACGTACTGCACCACGTCGTCCCGATCGGCACCTTGGGGGATGTCGTTGCCGAAGACGCGGATGCGCTCACAGCTCAGGTCTGACGCCAGCTCGATGTAGCGCTTGGTACGGTCGATCATCTTCTGCCGCTCGGCCGGATCGGGGTTCTCGAAGCGGCTGCTGGTGCCGATGCAGGCTACCTCCAGATAGGCGTCCTGCAGGCGGTTCAGAATCTCCCGCCTCTCGCCGGCGGTGCGCTCCAGTTCCACGCCGTGGGCGTGGTTGGCTTCCGCCCGGAACTCTATGCCGGCGAAGCCATAGGCTCTTGCGGCGTTGATGATGCGGTCGAGGTCCCAGGTCTTGGCCAGATTGTAGGTGAGCAGGGCGAGTTTCATGTTTGCCTCCAAGGGTGATCAGTGGAAGGTCTATGGCATTATGCGCCGGGCAGCGGCCCCCGTCTAGCCCGGCCGCGAGGGGCTCAGGAACGAACACGCAGGCGCAGGGTCGGGGGGAACCCTGCCCTCCCCCCGGCATCAGGGCGACACAGGGATCATCTGTGCCAACTAATTGGGCGTTGGCACGGCAGTTGAAGTCCCATGCGGCATCAGCAGGACAGATGAGGTGATGCATGGGACAGGCCAGAGAGACGATGGCGCGGTCTAGCGAGCAAGAAGGTGT
>JABLXR010000076.1 GCA_013178015.1 Anaerolineae bacterium | reverse complement strand
TGCCGCCTGCGCTCGTGGGTCCCCTTTTGGCCATGCTATTGCCTCCTGCCCTGGATGTCACTAGCATAACTGACCGGGCAAATGTGGCACTTCGGTGACCGAGAGATTCTGGCACTCGGCCCGTGATACGTGATACGTGACGCATGGCCGATGGCCCACGACACAGATATGTTCATGTGTCACGTATCACGCATCACTCCCCGCCGATCGCCACGTCGCGGATGCGAATGTGAGGCGACCCCAGAGCCACGGGGAGGCCCCCCTGGCCCTTACCGCACATGCCGAAGTCGGCCCACGCGAAGTCGTCCCCAATGGCTTCGATGCTCATCAGGGTATGGAAGAGGTTACCCGCCAGAGCGACGTCGCGCACCATCTCCTCCACCCTGCCTTTGCGGATCATGTAGGCATGCGCGGCGGTGAAGGAGAAGCTCTCCAGAGCCGTCTGGCCGCCGAAGGCGTCGCAGGCGTAGATGCCCAGTTCGATGTCGGCGATCATGTCTTCGAAAGAGGTCTCGCCGGCCTCAATAAAGGTGTTGGTCATGCGCACGATGGGGGGATAGCGGTAGCCGGTGGCTCGAGCGTTCCCGGTAGGCTTCTCTCCCATCTTGGCTGCCGTTTCCCTCGAGTGCAGCCGGCCCACCAGTATGCCGTCCTTGATCAGCTCACTGCGGCCGGTGGGAGTACCTTCGTCGTCATACTTGTGGGAACCGCGCAGGCCCGGCAGGCTGCCGTCGTCCACGATGGTGAGGATGTCCTGCCCGAAGCGCCGCCCCAGCACCATCATCTCCTGCGCCTGCGGGTTGGCGTATACGAAGTCGGCCTCGGACAAGTGCCCGAAGGCTTCGTGGGCGAACACGCCAGCCAGCTTGGGGTTGCAGACCACAGTGTAGCGGCCGCCCTTCACCCTCGGCGCAGCCAGCAGGTTCACCGCCCTCTGCGCCACTGTCCTAGCCATCTCTTCATGGCCTTGTACGGCCTCGAAACCCGCTACCCGAGACACGCCCTCGAAGGCACGCTGGACGTCGCCGTCCCTCCGGGCCACCACGCTGACTGACACGTTGACCATGGGTCGCTCTTCCACGATCCAGGTCCCCTCGGAGTTGGCGTACGTCACCCGACTGAAGCTATCCCAGTAGGCGGTGCTGGTGTCCACAATGCTGGGGTCGTGCCTGAGGGCGATCTCGTTGTAGGCGGCCGCCAACTGGCGCTTCTCGGTCACGGAGACGCCGCGGAAGTCCCGCTCGAGCGGTACCATGATGGCGTCCTCGCTTACGGGGGTAGGGGCCAGCTCTATCCGCTCGCCCTGTATAGCGCGAGCGCCCTGGTAGGCCTGCTCCACCCGGTGCCGCAGATCGGACAGGTCGTTGAAGGTGGCGATGCCCCATCCTCCGCCGTAGACGAGACAGCGCACGATCCCACCCTTGTCCAGCACGATGCTGGCCGTGTCCAACTCCGGACCTCGGAAGGCGACCCGACTGGCCTCCTTCTCCTCCAGGCGGATCTCGGTGTAGTCAGCCCGGCTCGACTTCAGCGCCGCCTCGATTGCCTCTCTCATGCTCGCCTCCCAGCACACGTCGCCCGCGGGATGATCGCCGCTGCCAGCCAGCCTTCCGCCCCTGCCATCTGAAGGCGGCTACAGAAGCCACTCCAGGTCGAGTTCCAGCAACCTGGCTCGGGTGGGCACTCCCGTCCGCTCGTCCCAGCCCGCCAACTGGTAGAACAGGCGCCTGGCCTCCTCGAATTCCACTGCATCCATTCTCTCGCCTTTGAGGCTGCCGTTCCCCAGGGGCTCGAAGAAGCGCTGAGGCAGTCGGTCTTCCTCCACTCCGAACCCTTCCCGCACGTTGAACATCCGGTACATTGCCGAGGCCCGCTCGGCCAGTCGTAACAACTCCCACAGGCTGACAGCCCAACCAGTGACGGCGCCATAGTAATCTACCAGGTCCGGTAGCTTGATGGGCCCGATAGGTGTGGCGGCGAAGTTGCACATGCCGATGACGTTGTAAGTGCCCCACAAGAGCTGGAGAAGGTAGTACGCCCGAACCTTGCGGAAGGAGAAGTCCATGCGGTCCAGTGGCTCGTATAGGCCCAGCGGCTCGAGGTCACTCCCCCGCATGCCCACCGTCTCTAGGAAGGGGTCGTGAGGAGCCTCCACGTGATCGGCGCCCGTGGGCGACAGGGCATAGGAAAGCGCCAGCCCCTTCTTGCCCCGCGGCTCGTGCATGGGCACTTCCTGGTTCTTGACGTGCATGGCGTAGCGCTGAGACCCAGGAATGTGCAGCGCCGCCCGGCCGACGCCCTCGGCCAGAAGGTCGCCCAGGCCCTGGCGCCGCCCGATGCGGTGTATCATCTCTAGCATGGCCTCGGCATTGCCGAACCTGAGGTCCAGTCCGCCAGTGTCGGCTTGGGTCAGGAGCTCGTTTTCGTAGCACTCCATGGCGAAGGCGATAGCGACGCCGGTGGAGATAGTGTCTAGGCCGTACTCGCCACACAACTGGTTGCCTTTGGCAATGTGCGCCAGGCTACCTACGCCACAGAGCGAACCCAGCGATCCGACGGTCTCATATTCCGGACCACCGTACTTCGGGCTGACCCCCAGGGCAGGGACCTCGACCTCGCGCTTGCAGGCCACGGCACAGGCGTAGCAGGTGCCCCTCCCCACCAGGATGGTGTCGCTCATGGTCTGGCCCGAGATGTTGTCGGCCTGGTCGAAGTAGCCGTCCCGGAAGTTGCGGGTGGGCAGGATGCCGTCCTCGTTGAGCCCCGGCACGCCTCGGGCGGTGCCGTGCAGGTGCATGGTGGACTCGTTGCGGTTGTAGGAGGTTCGTAGTGAGCGCAGGATGCCTCGGGCCCGCTCCTCATTCACCATGCCGACCTTGCCGGTGCCTCGGACGGCGATGGCCCGCAGGTTCTTGGCCGCCATCACCGCCCCCATGCCGCAGCGCCCGTTCCAGTGGCGCAGCTCGTTGGTGAGAGCCGCGAACCGGACCCCTCTCTCCGCCGCCGGCCCGCACTGGAGCACCCGCGTCCGCCGATCGCCCGTCTGCTCCAGAATGGTGTCGTGAACCTCGCCCGTCACCCTGCCCCAGAGATCGTCAGCGGGGCGGATCTCCGCCTCCCCGTCGTGGATCCACAGGTAGACTGGCTGGGGAGAGCGCCCTGTCAGGATTATGCCATCGAAGCCGGCTGCCTTCAGTTCCGGCCCCCACCAGCCTCCTGCCTCGCTGCGTCCGAAGCCCAGCGTCAGTGGGCTCTTGGCTACCACCACGAAGCGGTTGGCGCCCCAAAGAGGCGTGCCAGACATGGCCCCCGTCATGAAGACCATGACGTTCTCCGGTCCTAGCGGATCAACTCCCACCGGAAGCTCGCGCAGAAGGAAGTACGTCGCCAGCCCGGCGCCTCCACCATAGCGCCGGTACAGAATCTCGTCCGGCTCCTCCACCGTGGTCCGCCCCGCGCCCAGGTCAACACGGAGGACACGACCGGTGAACCCACCGAATGGCTTCTCACTTGCGGGCATCCAAGAAGCTCCCTTTCCATCCGAAGATCCGTCGCCGCCACTTTTGGTCGACAGGCGGCAGTAGACTCTAGACGCGACGTCGCCGTCGGGTCAAGTTGCGGCGATAGCGGCAGAGCGGCGTCAGGCAGCCGTCGCACCGGGCAAAGGCGCGCTCAGAAGCCAGGCCGGCGCTTTCGCCGCGTTCAGGGCAGGCTTCCCCGTCAGCTATCGGAGGCTCACTGTCCCACCGCGATGGGCTGCGCCTCGTCCCCGCCCGCCCATTGACGGCAGGGCGCACCCGCAGCTGCGCCCCGCTCAGCTCGGACCCGAACTCATACCTGTGGTCCAGCCCCAAACCAGGCAGCAGAGAGGGAGCGAGGCTAGAGGGCCACGTGGCGCTCGTTCTTGCCCCGCCATCTCCCGGCAGGCCCTGAGGGATGCCGACGGCTCGGAGGGGTGGCGGCCCTCGCCGACAGGGCCTTTCAGTAGCGCTGCATACCATTTGATGCAGCCCCTTGACGCTGGCAGCGGTGCCTGCTATTCTAGCGCGGTTTCGGCCCCGGAGAGGGCTTCTTGGAGGCGCCATTGCCGAAGGAGCGAGTCGGCGAGCAGGTCTTTGTGTTCCTGAGCGACGCCTATGCTCAGGTCACCGCTACCGTAATACTCACAGACCGTGGTAGCATCGTCGTGGACTCCCTGCTCTTCCCTAGTGAAGCCCAGGAAGTGCGCTCTTTCGCCATGCGCGGCGGTAAGCGCGTCTCCTACCTCATCAACACTCACGGCCACCTCGACCACGTCGCCTGCAACTATCTCTACCCCGAGTCGGACGTTATCGCCCACACCGGAGTCCGTCAGGCCATGGAGGGCGAGCTTCGCTCCGCCCTCGCCGAGGCAGCCAGGAGCATAGGCGAGCTTCGCGAGGTCAGGCTCCGGCCTCCCACCATCACCGCCGCCGCCGAGGTCGTAGTCCGCCACGGTGGCCTCACTCTAAGGCTCATCCCTCTGCCAGGGCACTCACAGGATGCCTTCGGTGTCTATGTCGAAGAGGAGAGGATCCTGGTAGCCGGCGACGCCATGCTTCCCGTTCCTCACTTCGTCGGTGGCGATCCAGAGATCCTCATGCGGTCTCTGCAGCGCATACGGTCGCTGACTCTCAACACCATAATTCAGGGACATGGCGACGTCATCCTCAAGGGCGAGGTCAGGGACGCTATCGAGTACCGAATGCGCTACGTCCGCCAGGTGCGCAAGTACGTGCACGATGCCATCGCCGACGGTGCCAGCCTCCAGGAGGTGCTGCAGACCGACATCGAGGACTTTGGTGGATCGCGGCTGGACCTGGATGGGCTGACCCAGCAGCTCCATGAGGACAACGTCACCTATCTCTTCCGACTGCAGACCGAAGGCGTACGGGCGGCTCCTCGCATCTAGCCCTCACCCTGACCCATGCCTGTTTGGGTGTGAGGTCGGGCGAAATGAACTGTCCACACACCCTTCCCCGAGGAGTGCGCGCGCCCACGCGCGCCGTGCGTCTCGCGGCCCACTGCGCCCGGGAGGCGATGACTGCTCAGGCAGAGACATGGGCCAAGACCGCGCGAGAAGGTCTCAACCATATCCCAAACATGCCTTTCCCCGAGGAGTGCGCGCGCCCACGCGCGCCGTGCGTCTCGCGGCCCACTGCGCCCCGCGAGGCGATGACTGCTCCCAGAAGGACCGATCGTCGACGTCTCGCACTCCCGGCCGGCCGGCTTCTCGGGTCTGCCGCTAGGGTTCTCGTGAGCGCGCCCGCGCACCAGATCCCATGCCCCAATTCTGAGCCGCGGTGGTTGTCCGTGTTGTCGGTTGGGCCTCGGCGTGCTAGACTGTATTGTCATATCATTCCATAGGCGAGGAACGAGAGTAGTACCCGCCGCAACGCCGACCAGAGAGGGGCGACCACGGCTGCAAGTCGCCTCCGGCATAGAAAGCGGAGCTCGCACCGGGCTGCGGGTGGGGAAGTCGCTCGGGAGCCGAGGGGCTGAATCCGGTCAGTAAGCCCCTCCAGGAGCGCCTGTTACAGCGCCACAAGTGCCGCATCGCTCAGGCGATCCGGAAGCAAGGTGGTACCACGTGAGGGCTGGCCCTCTCGTCCTTGAGGCGAGGGGGCCTTTGCGTGGTGGGCTCAAGCCCGCGTCGGCCACGGCCTCGGCCCAAGGCCAGGACCAATCCCAGCGTGAGGTGGTGACGTGTTGCCGTTTGAGAAGGTCGAGGACCTGCCCAAGACCTGGCAGCCAGAGGAGTTCGAGACCTCGTTGTACGACTGGTGGGAAGCGCAGGGGTACTTCCTTCCCCGCATCGATCCTGGCCGCCGGCCGTTCGTGATCCCGATGCCGCCGCCCAACATCACTGGAGCCCTGCACATCGGTCACGCCATCACTGCTACCATCGAAGACATCCTGATCCGCTGGCATAGGATGATGGGCGATCCTACCTTGTGGCTGCCCGGCACTGACCACGCCAGCATCGCCACCCACGCCGTGGTGGAGAGAGAGCTGGCTAAGGAGGGGCTCACTCGCTGGGACCTGGGCCGGGAACGCTTCGAGGAGCGGGTCTGGCAGTGGCGGGAGCAGTACGGCAGCCGCATCACCCTGCAGCACCGGCGGCTGGGAGCTTCTTGCGACTGGACCCGGGAGCGGTTCACCCTGGACGAAGTGTGCTCCCGTGCCGTGCGCGAGGCCTTCAAGCGCCTCTACGACGACGGCCTGATCTACCGGGGTGAATACATGGTCAACTGGTGCCCCGGGTGCGGCACCGCCGTGTCGGACCTGGAAGTGATACACGAGGAGGAGCAAGGCAAGCTCTGGTACATCAGGTATCCTCTGGCCGACCGTCCGGGCTACATAGAGGTGGCTACCACCCGGCCGGAGACTATGCTAGGGGACACCGGAGTGGCCGTCCATCCAGACGACGAGCGTTACGCCGAGCTGGTGGGCGCCACTGCCATCCTTCCTCTGGTCGAGCGCCGCCTGCCCATCGTGGCCGACGCGGCGGTGGACCCTGCCTTCGGGACGGGCGCCGTGAAGGTGACTCCGGCGCACGATCCTACCGACTATGAGATCGGCTTGCGCCACCGCCTGGCAGTGGTGGATGTCATGACGCCCGAAGGCAAGATGTCTGCCGCCGCCGGCAGCCGCTACGCTGGCATGGACCGCTTCCAGGCCCGGGAGACGGTGGTGGCCGACCTGGAGCGAGAAGGCCTGATCTCTCGCGTCGAGGACCACGTACACTCTGTCGGTCGCTGCCAGCGCTGTGACAGCCCCGCCGAACCCCGCATATCGCTGCAATGGTTCGTCCGTACCAAGCCTCTGGCCGAGCCGGCCATCGCCGCCGTGCGTGAGGGGCGGGTGCGCATCATCCCCGAGCGCTTCGAGCGCATCTACTTCAACTGGATGGAGAACATCCGCGACTGGTGCATCTCCCGCCAGCTCTGGTGGGGGCACCGCATCCCGGTGTGGTACTGCCGCGGCTGCGGAGAGACCACCGTGGCCGTTGACGACCCGGAAGCCTGCCCCAAGTGCGGCAACGCCGACATCGAGCAGGACCCTGACGTCCTGGATACCTGGTTCTCCTCGGGATTATGGCCCTTCTCCACCCTCGGCTGGCCCGAGGACACCGAGGACTATCGGTACTTCTACCCCGCAACCGTTCTGGAGACCGGCTACGATATCATCTTCTTCTGGGTGGCCCGGATGATCATGATGGGCATCGCCATGACGGGCCAGGAACCCTTCCCCTACGTCTACCTCCACGGACTCGTCCGCGATGAGCAGGGCCGCAAGTACTCAAAGTCGCTCGGCAACGCTCTGGACCCTCTCGAGGTCATAGAGGAATATGGCACCGACGCCCTGCGCTATGCCCTGGTCACCGCCAGCACGCCCGGCAACGACACCAAGCTGTCCGTCCAGCGGATCGAGGCAGGGCGCAACTTCGCCAACAAGATCTGGAACGCCGCCCGCTTCGTGCTCTCCAACCTCCCTCCCGGAATGGAGCCTCCAGACGCACCAGAACGGGATCGTCTCGCCCTGGCTGACCGGTGGATCATCAGCCGACTCGAATCCGTCACTGCCTCGGTGGACCGCCTGCTTCGAGCCTGGCAGTTGGGCGAGGCCGGCAGGCAGATACTGGATTTCCTTTGGGGAGACTACTGCGACTGGTACATAGAGGTCGCCAAGACGGACCTCTACGGCGAGGATGACCGGCGCCGTCGGGCCGTCGCCGATCTTCTCGTCTACGTCCTGGAGAGAGCGCTGCGATTGCTCCACCCGTATATGCCCTTCGTGACCGAAGCCATCTGGCAGTACCTTCCTCACCGGGGTGAGGCCCTGATCGTGGCTCCCTGGCCCGAGGCTGGGGCGGCCGACGACGAGGCCGAGGTCCAATTCGGCAAGGTAATGGAGATCGTGCGCGCCATCCGCAACGTCCGTGCCGAATACAAGGTGGACCCGGGCAGGAAGATCCAAGCCGTGATCGCCGCCGGGGATCAGACTGAGTTGCTGCGGTCTCAGGCACAGATCATTGCCGCTCTGGCCCGGGTGGACGAGCAGACGCTGACCATCGCCCAGGCGGTGCAACCCGTGACTCAGTCGGCCACCGTGGTCACGCCCGAAGTCACCGTGTACCTGCCCCTGGCGGGCATGGTGGATCTGGCCGCCGAGCGGGAGCGACTGCGCCGAGAGATCGCCGAGACGGAGAAGGAACTGGAGCACGCCCGGGGCCTTCTGGGCAACCCGAACTTCACTGGTCGGGCTCCGTCCCACGTGGTGGAACGCGAGCGTACGCGAGAGGAGCAGGCAGCAGAGAAGCTCGAAAGCCTACACCGCCGCCTCAACGACCTATCGTAGGATGGTGGACCCATGCCGGACACGAGAGATACAGTGTTCACCCTAAGCGGCTTTGGGGACGAGATCTCGTCCGACCTGGACCAGCAGCTGGATGCCCTTAGAGGTATGGGCATCCAGCACCTGGAGTTGCGGGGCGTCTGGGGCAAGAACGTGGTTGACCTCACCGACACAGAGGTGAACCGGGTGAAGCGGGCCTTGGCGGACCGCGGCATGTCCGTCTCTGCCATCGGCTCACCCATCGGCAAAGTGCCGGTGGGCGCCCCGCTGGAGCCGCACCTAGAGGACCTGAGGCGCGTATTGGAGATCGCCCACCATCTCGACACTCAGCTGGTGCGGGTGTTCTCGTTCTATGTCAAGCCAGGCGAACACGAACGGCAGCGGCCAGAAGTGCTCGGACGGATGGAGGCACTGGTGCGCCTCTGCGAGGGCTCGGGTGTCACCCTGGCACACGAAAACGAGAAGGAGATCTACGGGGACACCCCCGAGCGCTGCGCCGACATCCTGCGCCACGTGGATTCGCCCAGCCTGAGGGCGGTCTTCGACCCCGCCAACTTCGTTCAGGTAGGGGTCGCCCGTCCGTTCGACCGGGCTTGGCCGCTTCTAGGCGACTACGTCCTCTATGCCCACATCAAGGACGCCCTGCTAGACTCGGGCCAGGTGGTGCCCGCCGGCCGCGGAGACGGACAAGTCCCCAGTCTGCTCCAGGCACTGAAAGACAGGGGCCGACCTTGCTTTCTGTCTCTGGAGCCTCACCTCGTGTTCGCGGGGTCCACCCAGGGGTTCAGCGGGGAGGCGCTGTTCCGCCAGGCCGCTGAAGCCCTGCTGTCGCTCATCGCCCGCCTCGATTGAGCGCTCTCCGCCGCCACCCTGCTCGCCTGCGGGCCTCGGGGGACTTGACCGCGTCGCTGGATGGCGCTACAAGTGCGGTGCACGGGCGGAAGAAGCACGGCCAGCTGTCATCAATGCCGGGGGATCGGTCGGGCCCGGTGCACCTTCCGCCCGGCTGTGGAGCGAAAGAGACCGTCGGCACCCGCTCCAGGGACGCTCTGGAGCGTCAGCCCCGACCCTGCTTGCATGCGCCCCCGACCACCTCGTGATGAGCAGGAGGAAGTGATGGAGGGCCCCCGTCCCGAGCCCGGCACCGCCGTGCTGAGCCTTCCGCGAGTGGAGTTCGCCGGCCGCCAGGTGAGTCGCATGCTCCTCGGCGGCAACCCTTTCTCAGGTATGGCCCATCGGCCGGAGGATCCAGATGCCGGCCGGCGCTTGAGAGAGTACTTCACCGACGCCAAGGTGCTGGAGACCATGACCATCGCCGTCGGCGCCGGCATCAACGCCTTCCACGGACGGGGCGACGAGAACGTGTTCCGCTGGCTGGCCAACTTCCGCGCTTGGTCCGAGTCTCAGCCCGACCGGCCCGTCCTTCACTGGCTGGCTCAGACGGCACCGGATCGCTATCGCGACGGAAAGGTCGAGCCCAACATCGAGCAGATTGCCCGCCACCACCCCATGGCCATCTACGTCCATGGGGCCACCTCGGACAAGGCCTACACCGAAGGACGCCCGGACGAGCTCCAGTCACTGGTCGCTTTCATCCACAGCCTAGGCTTCGTCGCCGGCATCGGGACTCACATGCCCCAAGTGGTCCGCTTGGCGGAGGAGCGCGACTATGGAGCCGACTTCTACGTCCTTTCGCTCCGCCACATCCTCCAGTCGCCCCACATCTGCCCAGATGAGCGTCTGGCAGCGGATACTATTCGCTCCATTCCTAAGCAGTTCGTGGCCATCAAGGCCCTGGGCGCCGGCAGGCTTGACCCGGAGGCGAGCTTTCGCTATGCCGCCGCTACCCTCAAGCCCACCGACCTCATGACCGTGGGTATGCGCGACTACGAAGTGCTCGAGGACGTGCGCCTGGCGTCTGAGGCCTTCCGTGCCGCGGAGGTCCCCAGTGCCTGACTTGATTGCCACGGGCGAAGCCCTCATAGACTTCCTGGCGGACCGGCCTGGCGTCACTTTGACTCAGGCTCGCGCCTTCACCTGGGCGCCCGGCGGCGCTCCTGCCAACGTGGCAGTGGCCGCGGCCAGGCTGGGCCTAGAGACCGCTTTCTTGGGTAAGGTGGGAAGCGACCCCTTCGGCATCTACCTGCGCGACTGCCTGAGGTCCTCGGGCGTGGACACCACCCACATGCTCCTCTCCCGCCGGGCCCGGACCGCTCTGGCGTTCGTGGCCCTCCCCACTCCCGACAGCCCACAGTTCACCTTCTTCCGCCACCCCAGTGCGGACATGCTTCTGCGTCCGGAGGAACTGGATCGTGAGTTCCTGCGGGCTACTCAGGCCTTCCACTTCGGCTCCATCTCCCTCATCGCCGATCCTTCCCGCTCAGCCACGCTGGCCGCGGCGGAGGCGGCTCGCGAGGGCGGAGCCCTGATCTCCTTCGATCCCAATTACCGGCCGGCTCTGTGGTCGCCGGAAGCCGCCCGCGAACGCATCTTGGCCACTCTGCCCCTCTGCGACCTGCTCAAGCTGAACGAAGAGGAAGTCGAGCTCCTCTCCGGCTGCTCGGACCCGGTGGCAGGGGCTCGGGAGCTGCTCACGAAGGGTCCCAAGGTCTGCCTGGTAACTCAGGGCGCGGAAGGGTCTCTTTACATCACCCCCCGTACGGACGGACACGTGCCCTCCTACCCCGTCCGCACAGTGGATGCCACCGGCTGCGGCGATGCCTTCACCGCCGCCGCCATCAAGGGGATCCTGCACATGGGCGAACTGGCCACCCTGGGGCCCCTGGATCTGGAGGAGATCCTGCGCTATGCCAACGCAGTGGGCGCGTTGACCGCGACCAAGAAGGGAGGCATCCCGGCTTTGCCTACGGCAGCCCAGGTGGAGGCATTCCTGGCCGAGGTCAGCTAGAGCCGAACTCCGCGGGGCCAGACGCACCATCCGGCGCCGTGCCGGGGATGCCGACACGGCGTAGGTGGCGCGCCAGGCGTCGCGCCCACACTGTGGGTAATCGTCTCAACGCCAGGGTTCGCAGGAAGCGATCGGCCGCCGGCCAGGCCCTTATCCCGTCTCCAGGGCCCCAGGCGTGCCGCGGGCCGTACCGCCTCTGCTCGTAGGCCACGGCCACCGAGGTCATGGCAGCAGCGGCCCGGGCCGCCTCCCGGCCATTGCCTCGCATGCCACCCAGTTCCTCAAGCGCGGCGCCCATACAGTGCTCCAGGCGCAGGGCATACTCCCGTGGAGTAAGGCTCTCGTCCAGCCCCAAGCCCAGCCTGGCGCCTGCTGCCTCCATGGCCCAATAGGCTCGCAGGACCGGATCCGTCTCCAGTCGCCGGTGGCGAAGCCCGAGAGCCAGAGCTCCGCTGGCACCAAGTAGCAGCAGTAGCAGCGCCGGAGGCCACCACTGCCGCCGCCCCACCGTGTCCGCCCGCGTGCCCTCGGGTACCTGGGGCGACTCGCTGGCCCCGGCCCCGATAGGCCGGTAGAACGGGCTCTGCACCACGGTGGGCTCGAACTCCACCCAACCCAACCCGGGGAAGTAGGCCTCCGGCCAGGAGTGAGCCTGGCCTGCCGTGACGACGTAGCGGTCGGAGGCGTAGTCATATCGACCGGTAGCGTAGCCAGAGGCCAGCCGAGCTGGCACCCCGGCTAGTCGGGCCATCACCACCATGGCGCTGGCATAGTAGTCGCAGAAGCCGCGCCGGCTCTCGAAAAGGAAGTAGTCCACCACATCCTTGCCCTCGGCCGGCTGGGGCACCTGGAGGTCGTAGTCGTAGTTGAGCCTAAGGTAGCTCTGGATAGCTACCAGCCGGTCATAGGGGTTGTCAGCTCCGCCCGCCACCTCGGCCGCCAGGTCCACCACCCGCTGGGGAACCTCCGGCAGGGTCAGGTATCGCTCTCGTACCCAGGCCGGATAGTTGGTGCCGGCCGACCTCAGTTGCGCCTGGGTCACCTGGAGCACCTCGGACACCACGCTGTAGCGCCCCAGTGGAGCTTTGAGAAAGGCCAGATCGTCCTCGCCCCGCCAGTACAGCCGCAGGTCGGAGTCCAGTGCCACTGGGTCGGCCACGGCGTAGAGCAGTTCCTCCCGGGGCGCCAGGATCTCGAAATCCTGCACCACTTGCTCTCGAGGGCCCTGCGGCTGCTCGAAGGGCCGACCGCCGGGGGCGGCCACTACGTCGGTCCGGCTGTTGGCCCAGCCCCTGCCCGTGTAGACGTCGTACGTCATCCCCCGCCAGTATCGCTTGGGTCCCGGATCCGAGAAGTCGTCGAAGGCGTAGGGGTCGCGGTAGTCGGGTACGGCAAGAGGAGGCGGATCGCTGGTTCGCACGTACATGACAAGCTGCTCGTCCGGCGCCACCTGCCCGGCGAGCTCACGAGCCGCCGGTAGACCGGCGCCGGCTCACTCGTCGAGCCAGGAGGGAGCGTCGCCACGCGCCGCCACCCCAGGGAA
>JABLXR010000075.1 GCA_013178015.1 Anaerolineae bacterium | reverse complement strand
GCTCAACCGGCTTCTTGCACGGGTGACCCGTGCCGGAGATGCCGCTCGCGTCCACCTATCCAGCGGTCGCCTCATCCTCGTCCTGGCAGGGTACTGCCCGTACTGGCTCTGGGTAGGTGCTACCTTCTGGGCTCTCGGGCGGGGGCTGGGTGCACAGCCGGGCAGTCTTTTCGCCTGGGCCTCCGCCTTCTCCGCCTCGTACGTCGCCGGGTATCTGTCTCTTCTCACCCCGAGCGGGCTGGGAGTGCGAGAGGGGGTGCTGGCCCTGCTGCTGGCCGGGGTCGCCGGGCATGGCATGGCCGGCATCGCGGCGCTGGGGGGCAGGCTGTGGCTCTCCCTGGCCGAGTTGCTTATGGCTTCACTGGCAGGGATTGCCGACCCGGCTCTGATCTGGATCAGGGAACCAGGGCGGCGGCCGTGACCCATCGCCGCTCTCTCCATCGCATCTTGCTGGCTACAGTGGCCGCAGCGGCGCTGGTCTACAGCGCGTTCTTCACCTGGCTGTCCATCGAGCGACATCAGGCCCTCATGACCCACACAGCCGACCTGGGCCAGATGGACCTGGCAGTGTGGAACACCCTTCACGGACGGTTCGTGCAGGAGGTGAAGGGCGAGAGCATAAGCACTCGGCTGACCGACCACGTCGAGCCCGTCTTCTGGCCGGTGTCGGTCATCTTCGGCCTCTGGGACGACGCTCGCGCCCTGCTGACTCTTCAGGCGACGGTCATCGGCCTCAGTGCCATGGCCGTCTGGGCGGCCGTGGCACTGGGATGGCGCCGACAGCCGAGGGGCCTGGTCTACGCGGCCGCCACCTGGGCCGCGTTGGCCTACTTGCTGGCGCCCCAGACCCAGGCCGCCACGGTGGCCGACTTCCATGCGTCCCCGCTGGCGGTGCTGCCTCTCGCTCTGCTCGTATACCTGGGACGCCGGCGTCTCACCGCCCCGGCGCTGGTAACTGCCCTGGCTGCCCTGGCGGTGAAGGAAGAGATCGCGCTGATGGTGGGTGCAGCCGGGCTGTACCTCGCCCTGGCTTCGCGCTGGCGGCCTGGTTTCCTGATTGCGGCTGCGGCGGGGGCGTGGTTCGTCGTCGCCACCCTGGTCATCATCCCCCACTACGGTGCCCAGTGCTACGGCGAGGCCCGATTCCCCTACCTGGCCCGATACGATGCTCCCGACCAGGGCGAGGTCAGCGAGCCTCCCTCGCGATCCCTGTTCCGGACCATGGTCGGGCGCGTCTTCGAACGAGAACGGCTCCTCTACGTGGGCGGGCTTCTGGTAGCCTTCGCCGGGGCTCCCCTGCTTGCCCCCGAGGTGGCAGTAGTGGCCTCCCCCTTGATCGCGGCCAATGTGCTCAGCCAGTACGAAGCCCAATACTCTGGCGAGTTCCATTACAGCACCCCCTTCATGTCCGTACTCGCCATCGCCGCCGGCGTCGGCGCCATCCGCGCCCTCTCCTGGGCCCGCAGCCGTCGCGCCCCCGTGCGGCTGGCTCTTCTTGTGCCTCTGGTAGGGCTACCCCTGGCCTACCAGGTGGCGGAAGGGTTCACCCCTCTGGGCCCCGAGTTCGCCCTGCATCGACCGCCAGCGCAGGCGCGGTCGGCCACCCTGCTCCACTCCTTCCGGTACCTCATCCCTGAGGGCGCAGGCCTTTCGGTCACACCCGCCCTGCATCCGCACTTTAGCCACCGGGAGCGCATCTACACCTTCCCCGATGTAGCTGACGCGGAGTACGTGCTCCTGGATGTCGCTGGGACTACCGATATGCACCCGGTCGACTTTAGACACCGGTTCGATGAGCTCCTGCGCCAGGGTTACGGAGTGGTCAACGCGGACGACGGCATCGTTCTCCTTGAGAGAGGGACCGCGAGTCTCGGCCTGCCGGACCGGTTCTTCGCCTTCGCCCGTGCCTCCTCTCCGCCCGCGCACCCGCTGGAAGTGACCTTCGGCACCACTCTTAGGCTCCTCGGCTACGAGTGGGTGGACGATCCCAAATGGAGCTACACCTCGCTGCGCCTGTACTGGCAGGCGCTGGCCCCGCCGCCCGCCAACCTGATGCCCTACGCCATCCTGTTCGACCGCCTGGGCCGGCCCGTGACCGATACCCGCTCTGCCCTCTTCGTAGAACCCCTCTGGTATCCCGTCCAGCGCTGGAGCCCAGGTGAGATCGTCGTTACCACCACTGTGGCCGCTCCGCTAGGCGACGCGTGGGGGGCCTATGTAGGGGTGGTGGTCGATGGGGACTACGATGACGTCGCTGCCCGTCTGGCACCGGATGAGCAGGGCGTCGGCGCCATTCCGGAGACCAATCTGGTGAGGCTACCTCCGGTGGAGCGCACCAGCCGCCTGCGTCGGTACCAGATCGTCCCCCTCCTTTTGTCGCCTCCGGCCGCCGGACCAGCAGACGTGGTGTTCAGCTCCTGGCTGAAGCTCGAAGGTGCGCGGCTGTCTGCTCCCGTCATCTACCCAGGTTGCTCCCTTGATCTAGTCACTTACTGGAGCAAGCTCGGAGAGCCGACGAGCGAGCTGGCCCTGTCTGTCCGGCTGACCGACGCCGCCGGCGAGACCGTGACTCAGACCGATGGCCCCATCGAGGGAGGGCTGTATCCAGCGCGGCACTGGGCCACCGGGGAGACGGTGCCGGACGTCAAGTCCCTCGCAGTGCCCGCCGACCTTCCCCCTGGCCCCTACTCGGTGGTGCTGGTGCCCTACGATCGCCTCTCGGGCGCTCCTCTGGAGGCTGACCAGGCAGCCGTGCCCCTCTTGCTGGCCCCGGTAACGGTGGCTACAGGAGGCAGCAGTCCTTGAGTGCTCTCCGGCGTCCTCGGCACTCGATCTCTCGCCTCCCGGTGCTGCTGCTGGCAGCAGTTGCCTTCGGCCTCCGTGTGTATCGCCTCGCCGCTCAGAGCCTCTCCTACGATGAGGCCGTGAGTGCCTACCTGACGAGGATACCCGTCGGGGACATGCTCTCCTGGACGGCGGCGGACGTCCAGCCTCCCCTCTACTACCTCCTGCTGCGCTTCTGGACCGACCTAGCTGGCACGTCGGAGTACTCCCTCAGGTTCCTGTCCGTGGGCCTGTCTCTTCTGGCGGTGCCATTGCTGTACCGGCTGGCGCTGTGTCTGATCACCAACGGCGAATCAGGACGGCGGGGATGGGGCGCGGCATGCGTGGCGGCGCTGGCCGCTGCGATCCATCCCTGGCACGTATGGCACGCGCAAGACGCCCGCATGTACAGCCTGCTACTTGCAGCGGGCGCCTTCTCCACCCTGCTCTTGCTCCGCTGGTTCGCCTTCGAAGGCCGCGTGCGATACCGAGTCTGGGCCCCGCTGGCTCTGTCTTACGCCCTTCTCCTCTACACCCACTACCTGAGCGCCGGGCTTCTGGCGGCTCACGTCGTTCTGGCGTCCTGGTGGGCCTGGCGCCGGGGCGACGTACGCGCTCTCGGCTCGTACCTGGCCAGAACGGTTCTGCCCGCTTTGCTCGCCTTCATTCCCTGGGTGCCTGCCGCCCTGCACACCGTGGGCTCAGACGCTTCCTACTGGCCGGGCGCCATCAAGGCAGGCGAGGCGGCGCGCAAGGTCGCCGTCGCCCTTTTCGTCGGGGGTCCAGGAGAAACAGTCCTGGAGGCAGCCGGCCTACGCGTATCTGTGGCAATGCTGCTGGTTCTGGGGCTGGCTCTGGCAACACACCGACCGCAGCCCGCGGCTTGGGTGCTGGAGCTGACGGCGGCGACCGCCGCAGCCACCGGAACCGCCTTCCTGCTCATCCCCAAGTTCAACCCCCGCTATCTGATGCTGGTGTCCCTGGGCCTGCCCCTGCTCTGGGACCAGGCCGTCTGGGCAGCGTGGCAGCGCCCTTCCCTGTGGAGCCGGCTCTTGGGCGTAGCGGCGCTGGCCGCCCTCGTCGGAGGCTCGGCCACCGGCCTGGCCGGCATGTACTGGGACGTGCGGCTCACGCGGGCTGACTTCCGCTCCGCCGTCGCCTACATCCAGGAAGCGCGGCATCCGGACGAGCCCGTGCTCCTTGTGTCCGGCCACGTGCACCCCGTTTGGCGCTACTACGCTCCCGGCGTCCCCTACGTCCCCCTTCCCGACCTGCGGGTGCTATCGGTGGAGGCAGCCCTGGACCTCGACGTGGCGAGCGCGCTGCGGGCCGCCCTGGGCCAGGCTTCGGGCGCCTGGCTGCTCTTGTGGCAGGATGAAGTGACTGACCCAATGGGTGTGGTCACCTTCCTGCTCGACCAGGCCGGCATGGCCGAGGAGAGGCAGTTCTGGCATGTGCGGGTGCGGCACTACACTTCCTTGGACGCGGCCCAGATCCCCGCAGGACCCTTCCCTTCGCCCGACGCGCCCTCGTGCCAGTTCGATGGCGGCCTTCGCTTCCTGGGCTCCGCCCCCGATGCCGCCGGCAACTTGGCCCTGTTCTGGGATACGCTGCGGCCCCTGGATCACGAGATACGGGCTCAGGTCACCGTGAGCGACAGCGACCGCCACGTGCTGCTGCGCAGCCACCTGGCCCCGGGTGGTGACTCCTATCCCACCAGCCTGTGGCGCCCCGGCCAGGTGACATTAACGCGCTACCGTCCGGAGGCACCGCCAGGCGTCCCGGCCGGCACCTACCGGGCCTCCGTGTCGCTCTACGACGCCGCCTCAGGCTCTGCTCTGCAGGTGCTGGACACTGCCGGCAACCCGGTCGGGCAGACCTGTGCCATTGGTGACGTAGTGCTCGAGGGCAACACTCACGGCCTGGACCCTTCCGTAGTGGCCGCTCGCTACAACCTGAGTCGGCTGGGCGGCGAGTGGAAGGGGTTGCGCCTGGTTGCTGCCGGAGCCTGCCCTGCAGGAGCCCTGCCGCCGGGCACAGCCCTCTCCCTCCCTCTCCTGTGGCAGGACTCGCCGTCGGGCGAGGCGGCAGGGGAAGGCGGCTGGGACTTGCACCTGGAGGTCTCGCTGGTCCATTCCGACGGCACTGTTCGATCGCGGGACCTGCCGCTCAGCCCTCGCTACCCACCGCAGGTCTGGCGACCAGGCGAGATAGTGCTGGACTGGCTGGACTGGCGCATCCCGGCCGACTCGGCCGCCGGCGCCGCCGACCTGAGGCTGTCCCTGGCGGATGGGCCAAACGACCTCGGCGGTGCAGTAACGCTGTGCTCACTGGAAGTGGCTGGTGTTTCCCGGAGCTACACCCTGCCCAGCCCTGACGTGCCCTCTGATGCGGTCGCCGGCGGGGCAATACGGCTGCTGGGGCTGGACGTGGACAGGGAGGAGGCTCCATCGGACGCCACCCTCGCGGTGACGCTCCATTTCCAGGCTCTGACCACCCCGGAGGAGAACTACACGCTCTTCCTGCACCTGCTCGGTGAGGATGGCCGCGTGTGGGCTGGGGTAGATGCGCCGCCCGACGGCAGGCCCACTGCCGGGTGGCTGGCCGGTGAGGTCGTTTCGCTGGCGTTCAGCCTGCAGGTCCCGGCTCAGGCGCCACCAGGCCAGTACACCTATGAGGTAGGCTGGTTCCGCCCCGAGTTGCCCGGCATGCCCCGGCTCCCCATGGCCGAGGGCGGCCGACCCCTTCCGGACGGCGCCGTCACCCTGGGCCGGCTCTACATCCGCTGACGCGCTGCCGCCGCCGGCCGCTTCACCAGCGTCACCCCCAGCCAGACCGCAGCCACAAGCGACGTCGCCGCCGCCAGGTACGATCCTACGCCCCAGGTGATGGCTCGGCCGTAAAGGGCTCCGAGAGCCGGGGCTGTGCGGAGGAACTGAATGACGGCCAGCCCCGGCGCCGCCGCTCCGGCCGCCAGGGCCACCACCTCTACCAGTCTCGGCCCCGGCCGCGCCAGCATCGCCCCCGCCCAGATGGACGCCACCACCAGCGAGCCCACCAGGAACTCCGTCCGTCGCTCTAGGGGGCTGAAGGCCACCGACACCAGCCAGATGGAGCCGGCCAAGACCAGCCCCCGGAACCAGAGGCTGCGGTCGGAAGGTCCCACAGCCAGGGATGCAACCAGCGCCGCCGACACGAGGGGACCGGCGAAGGCGATGCGGCAGGGGGTCACCAGCGGCGCTCCTGCGCTCCCCATGAAGCGCACGAACTCGGGCATGTCTAGCCCCGTGAGCACTAGCGCCGCCGCCGGATGCGCCACCCAAGGGAGCCAGAGAGACAGAGCCCCCAGGCACAAGGGCACTAGCGCGGTTCCTCTAGGCCAGTTCATGGTAGATGTCTCGCACGGCCTCCGCCGCCCGCTCCCAGGTAAACCGGCGGGCCCGCTTCAGCCCGCGCCGTCGCCTCTCCTCCGCTCGGCTGTCGTCCGAGAGAGCCTCCGCCAGGGCTCCGGCGATGGACTCAGCGTCGGTGGAGCAGTATACCGCCGCGTCCCCCGCCGCCTCCGGCAGGGACGAGTTCGCTGCCACCACTACGAGCGTTCCGCAGGCCATCGCCTCTAGAGGCGGCAACCCGAAGCCCTCGTAGTGAGAGGGGTAGAGCAAAGCGGTGGCCTGTCGGTACAGCGCCGGGAGGTGCTCCTCCGGCACTCGCCCCAGCACCTTGACTGCCGGACCCGCCCTGCGCGCCGCCTCCAGGGAATCATCTGCCATCCAACCGGTGGCCCCGGCGATGGCCAGGTACCCGGCAAAGCCGGTTCGCTGCACGAAGCGCCCAAAGCCTTCTATGGCATTGGGGTAGTTCTTCCGCGGCTCAATGGTACCCACGCAGAGCACAAAGGGACGGTCCAGCGCATACGCCGCGCGGAGCGCCTCGCGCTCGCCTCGCTCCGGCTGTGGCCCATACTCCGGCCCGACGCCGGGATAGATCACGCGCACCCGATCCTGGGGCACTCCTAGCAGCTCCACCACGTCATCGGCAGTACACTGGGAATCCGCCAGAACCACGTCGGCCCGGTTTACCGAGAGGGGCACCGCCTTTGCCAGGTAGCGGACCAGCCCAGGATAGGCAAACTGGGGGACGCGCAGGAAGGACAGGTCATGAACGGTCACCACCCCTCGTGCCCGCCGGAGAGGGGGCAGGAGGAAGTTGGGCGAGTGAAACACCTCCAGCCGGCCGGCGATCACATCCACCGGCACCGGCAGCCGCAGACGGTGCCAAAGAAGCTCGGCCGCCCGTGCGCCCACGGGCAGCCGCACTGCATGCCAGCGGCACCTGGCCTCGTCCACGGCCGAGGGCAGCGCCATCCCTCGGGGAAGCACGATGGTGAAGGCATCGTCGCAGCGATGAGACAGCAGAGCTCGCAGAAGGCAAGACGAGTACCGACCGACTCCGGCACCCTGAGCAGTAGGGCCACCATCGAATCCGATGTTCAGGCCCATTCTCACAGGCCTCGGTAGGTCACCAGGCGGTTACCTCCAAAGTTCCAGAACAGCGCCACCACCGTGGCACAGGCTTTGGAGAGGTTGTAAGCGAGCACAGCCGCGCCGATGCCCACCGCGGACGATAGCTGCGTCGTGAGCGGCGCCCACACGCCCCCGAGGCCCAAGACGTAGCGATCTACCGACAGGAAGATCACCTGGTTGATCCCCAGGCCGATGACGTTGATGAAGGCGAATTGCACCAACTGGGACCCCAGAGGTCGCTCCCTGGACTCGGGGAAGGTCCACAGCCGGTTCCAGACGAAGTTGCTGAGTACAGCCACGGTGAAGGAACAGCAATTGGCCCAGAACTTGGGAAACCCCGCCACCAATATGAGCAGGTTCAGCACCCCGTAGTCTATAGCTGCCCCCAGGGTGCCCACCGTAGCGAACTTGAGGAAGCGGGTGGCCTCCCGTCGCCTGGCCGGCTGCGACATCAAAGCCCCAATATGCATCGCTCTCTCTTGGGCTCGGGTGCGCCGTCCGTCGCCGGACGTCCCAGGACCGGGACCGCCAGGGCCAGCCCGACCAGAACCTGCATCCCGTGCACGTAGAGGTTATCTACCACGCTGTGGACCGTAAGGTACGCCAGGGTGCCGACTGCCGCAAGAACCAGCGCCCTTGCCGTGGAATCGGCAGCGCTGCGCCAGCCGCGGAGCAGGCTGATCCACGCCACCACGCCAAGAGCCAGATACGCCGTCAGGCCCAGCAGCCCCGTCTCCGCCAGCGCGTTCAGGTAGTAGTTGTGGGCGTGTCCGAGAGGGTCAGACCAGCGAGGAACAGCGTAGCGCCCGTAGACCACCTCGTAGTTGCCCGCGCCCACGCCCAGCCAGGGGTCGTCCTCGAACATGTACCAGGCCGCCTGCCAGTGGGCCAGCCTCTCCACCACGGCCCAGTTGTCGTCGGTGGGCTCCACCCTGGCCACGTTCAACCCGGTGACGGAGCCCGTCATCCCCAGGGCCCGCTGCGCCAGGGCGGTGGAAGCCATCGGCCCGATCCACAAGGGGCCAGTGATCAGCAGCAGCACCGCACCTGCCGTGGCCAACCGTGGCCGCAGCAGGGCGGCCATCAGCGCCACGGACGCGGCCAGGGCCAACCAGGCGCCGCGAGACCAGCTTGCCAGAATGCCCAGTACCATGATGCCGGTCAGCGTCAGCAGAGCCAGCCTCTCGTGTCGCGTCGTGGCCGCCGCCAGGGCCCAGCCGGCGGCGAAGGGTAGCGACAGGCCCAGGTGAGCAGCAAAGGGATTGGGCTGCTGGAAGGTGCCGTAAGCCCGCATGAAGCGCCCCAGGAGGAGGAAGCCCTCCGGGCCCGTCCCAGTGGCGAACTGGTACAGACCCAGGAGAGCCGAAAGGGCACCCGCGATCGCCAGAGCCCAGATCAGGTAGCGGACCTGCGACCGGGGCAAGAGCGCAGGAAGCACCACCACCAGGGCCAGCACCTCCAGCCACTTGCTCGCCTCGACCAGGCCGGCGCTCAGAGAGAGGGCGCTCGTGAGGGAGAGCCCCATCACCCAGAGCCACACCAGGAGGGCCCACCCGACCGCGCCCGCGGTCCAGCTCAGCCGACGCGCGGCCACCGCACGAGCCAGCCAGGCAACCACCGCCGCCCCGATGAGCAGCTCGACCGGCCCCAACCGGATCCCCGCCAGCCCCAGCGACAACCGTTGCTCCAGGGGCACTGCCAGGGGAAGCCCCAGCAGGAGCAACTGCGGCACAACTGCAACCAGGATCCCCAGAGGCACCGCGGCGACGATAGCCGCCATCTGCAGGGGCACCGCCGCCAGAAGCCCGGCCAGGACGACCCCCATCCCCGCCGTCCAGGCTCGCGCGGCCCCCGCCCGCAGGTCTCCCCGGCTCATCGCCCGCAGCGTCAGCGTACGCGAGTCCGGAAGTACTCGACCGTGAGGCGCAAGCCCTCGTCTATGCCCACCTTCGGGCTCCAGCCGAGCAGCGTCTGCGCCCTGGTGATGTCGGGCCGCCGCATCTGGGGGTCGTCCTTGGTGCGGTTATCCTGCGGCCGGACGAACACGATCTCGGACGCAGACCCGGTAGCCGCCTTCACCCTCTGAGCCAGCTCCAGCACAGTCATCTCGCCGGGGTTGCCCAGGTTCACCGGCTCTACCTCGTCGGACAGCAGCAGGCGGTACATCCCCTCCACCAGGTCCGACACGTAGCAGAAGGATCGGGTTCGGGAGCCGTCGTCGTAGACCGTCAGAGGTTCGCCCAGGAGCGCCTGCTTGATGAAGTTGGGCACCACTCGCCCGTCGTCCAGGCGCATCCGCGGGCCGTAAGTGTTGAAGATACGGGCTATCCGGGTCTCAATCCCGTGCGCCCGATGGTAGGCCATAGTCATGGCTTCGGCGAAACGCTTGGACTCGTCGTACACGCCGCGCGGGCCGACCGGGTTGACGTTGCCCCAGTAGTCCTCCCGCTGCGGGTGCACCTTTGGGTCACCGTAGACTTCGCTGGTGGAGGCAAGGAGGTAGCGCGCACCCTTGGCGCGAGCAAGGCCCAGTGTCTTGTGAGTCCCCAGGGCGCCCACCTTCAGCGTCTTGATAGGCAGCCGCAGATAGTCCACTGGGCTGGGCAGTGAGGCCAGGTGCAGGATAGCGTCCAGGGGTCCGGGCACGTGGACGTAGTTAGTCACATCGTAGTCGATGAAAGTGAACCCTCGGCGCCCTATGAGCCCCTCCAGGTTCTCGACGTTCCCGGTGATGAGGTTGTCCATGGCGATAGCTTCGTGCCCGCGGTCCAGGAACAGCTCGCACAGATGGGAACCGATGAACCCCGCGCCGCCCGTGATCAGCACTCTCATGCGATCTAGCCTCTATGCCGGATGGCCTCTTGACTGGGGGGCCTCTCCTCCTCCCCGGCCTTGATGGGGCCACGGCACCGCCGGCGAGCATTGCCAGGTAGCCGAGGGTCACGTGGCTCAAGTCCACGAGGAAGAGGGAGTTGTCCACTAGCCCCTGCGCCAGCGCCGCCAGCAGCGCCGCCGCAACACCCAAGTAGGCGGCCCGCCGCCAGCCGACCGAGCGGGCCACCGCGCGCCGGGCGCAGACCACGCTCCACGCCAGCAGGGCTCCGATCGCGACCGCCCCGCCTAGACCCGCCGTCAGCCAGAAGTCCAGCAGCACATTGTGTGGATGCGACAGGTTCGGCTCCTGCCAGGCAGGAGGCAGGATGTAGCGGGTGCGGTACTGATATAGGAAGTTGTCCGGCCCCACGCCCAACCACGGCCTGTCCCGTATCATCTGCACCGAGCTGGCCCACAGATGCAGCCTCATTGTCGCGGCGGAGTCGGTCCCCGTCAACAGCCCCCGCACCCGGCCGCCAGCCGTCAGCGCTACCAGGAGGACTCCCGCCACCCCCACGAGAGCCAGGAGCGCCCGCCGGCGTCTCAGGTAGTCCCAGTGCCACAGCAGCAGGCCCAGACCAGCCGGGAGACCGAGGAACACCAGGCCCCGCGAGCGGGTGAGGACCCCTGCAGTCAGGCAGGCGATGGCTGCCAACCCGGCGAGCAGGCGGAGCAAGCGCCGCCGGGCGAAGAGCGCCAATGCCGCTGCCAGGGGGATGCACCGGCCCAGATAGAGGGCCAGGTTGTTGGGCGAACCATAGAGGGCCCGCACTCGAGCCACCTCGCCGGCCCGTATTAGATCCTCGCCACGGAGGTACTGCCCGATCCCCACTAAGCTGGTCGCAGCGGCCCCCGCGAGCGCTCCCATGACCGCCGGACCCAGAGCCCCACTGCCGAGCATGCGTGTGGCCGCATACAGAGCTGTACCGCTGACGAGCACGCGCCGAAGATCGTGAAAGGCCACTCCTCGGAGGGGGGCAGCTAATGAAGCCAGCCCCGCGCACACCAGCAGCCCACCCACGGCCACGTCCATGGGCGTCAGCCGCAGCCTCCCCGGCGCTGTACCGATCCAGCGCCGAGTCAGGCACCCGACCAGAAGCAGCCAAGCCAACACCTCCGGCATCAGCAACGGCAGCCCTGCCAGGCTCTTGGACACCAGGAAGAAGGGGAGCGAGGCCAGGGCCGCACTCAGGACCCACCGCGGCGCCACCAGGGCCATCCCAGCCAGGACGGCACCGGACACGGCCGATAGCGGCAGGCCCTCGGCCGCCCAGAAGGCCACGCCCGCGCCATAGGCGATGAGCGCCCCAACCACCTCGGGCAGCCGGTCGCCGGCTCGAACGAGGGCGCTGAGCACCTCCGCCACCAGTCGGCCGGGTCGGCCCACCGCCCACCCAGCCACGAGTGCGACCGCGCTCACCGCCAGGGCGACGGGTGCCGCATTAGCGGGTTCCTCCTGCCAGCTCACCCACCCCGCCAGCGGCCACTGGCCCCAGCCCCCCTCCACCATGATGCGCACCCGATGCTCCCTCGGCGGCAGCCCAGAGGCTACCGTCACCTGCCGCTCGCTCCCGAGGGGATCGTACAGCACCAGGTACGAGCGTCCCTGCCAGGACGGAAGGACAGAGGAGGGCCCTCCATCCACCTCCACGTACCAGACCGCCCAGTATGGCCCTGGGCGCAACACCAGGTCCAGCGCCGTGCCCCCGAAGGCTATCTCCACCCAGTCACCCGCCCCACCGGGGTCCGCCCCTTGATCAGAGACCCTCCAGCCGGGGGAGTAGGCAGCCCAGGAGGACGAGGGGCGGTGCCAGCCGATTGCCGGAGTCTTTCCCGTCTCCAGCAAAGGCAACAGCTCACTGCCCAGCGCAGTAAGGGTGAGGTCCGACTCCGCCAGAGCGAAGCCGTAGCCAGGGTCGTCCGGGTCTTCCGGCGGCGTGAGGCGGGCCCAGATTGCGGGACCCATCCAAGGCCACTCTCGGCGAGCTCGCGCCAGCGCTTGCGCCGAGCGCTCCGCCTGCAGCCTGGGGTCTCCCGTGCCCCAGGGAGCGGGTCGGCCGGCCCAGTCGGACGGGAGCGCGTTCCATCCGAACTCCACCGCCCACACCGGGGTCTGCGCCCGCCCGAACTCCTCCAGCACCTGGCGTAGCAGGGCGGCCCGACCGAAGTTGAGCGCGCCCACGTCCACGCGCGGATCCTCGGGCCCTACCTCGAACCCGTAGGCCTTGGCCGCTACTACGTCAAAGAAGGGCCCGGCACCCCCGTTCAACAGGCGCCGCAGGTACTCCACCTCGTTGAGATTCAGGGGGCCGTTTTCTACGTTCGGGGCCAGTCCGGCCAGGACGATCACCGCATCCCCATCCTCTGCCCGGATACGACTGGCCCCTTCCCGCAACAGCCGGCCGTAGGCGTCCACGTCCACGTACCGGTCCCCCCAGAAGGGGTAGATATTGGGCTGATCCCAGATCTGGTAGTAGGTGATGTGGTCGCCGTATCGCCGGGCAAAGCGGGCAGCGAAGTCCCCGAATACAGCGAGGTCCTCAGGCGGACTCCACTCGGCGTGCTCCTGGCCCGGGGGACGGGCCCAGTTAGGGGAGGTGCCTAGAACGGCCACCAGCTCCAGCCCGGTGGCAGCCAATCGCTCCACCACCCCGTCGCTGAGCTCCCAGCGGTAGTCGCCAGGTTCGGGCTCCAGGTCCAGCCAGCGGAAGTGCTGGCGGACCCACCCCATGCCTGAGCCCTCCACGAAGCCGACGACGGCCTCAATCTCTGCATTGGGCCTGCCAATGAGGTCCACGTTCACGCCCAGGCCGGGCTCGACCCACGGCTCCAACCGAGGCGGCGCGGCCGCAGCCGACGGTCCCTGACCCCTGAGACTGAGCCAGGCAGACCCTGCCAGCCCGAGAGCGTCCAGAAGCATCAGGGTAAGCCCCACCAGCGCCCGGGGGCTCCAGGCCGACTC
>JABLXR010000074.1 GCA_013178015.1 Anaerolineae bacterium | reverse complement strand
ATCAGCCCCTCGTTGAGCACCTTACCCGGGGCCATCCCCTCATCGATCGCCTTCTGGGTCAGCTCCCTGGTCTTGGGGGCGTTGCCGTTGATCAGTGCCTGCGAGAGTTCCTCCAGTAAAGCCATGTCCGCGCTCCTTTTCCCGGGGGCCATCTCAAGCGGTGTGGGCCCCGTGGTGAGGCCTGGTGACCTGCGGAATACTAGCACAAGGGCCCCAGTGCGTCAATGCAGCTCTGAGCCGCTCTCACTGATCCTGTTGCTCTAGGGCAGGGGGCGCCGTACAATCCAGGTGGGTAGGCGCCTGCGGGACGCGAGAGTGGGCTCATCTGCTGCCGTGCCCGTCTGTCCAGCCTCGGGCTTTCTCAGAGTCCTGGAGCAGGCCGCCAGAGATGACTGGCGGAGGACACTGCGGGCGAACACAAGGTTCGCCCCTACGGCCAGGGCGTTGTCGAGGTGCTGAGGCAGGCCACCAGAGATGACTGCCGGAGGACACTGCGGGCGAACACTAGGGCGTTGTCCAAGTCCCGGGGCAGGCCACCGGAGATGATTGTCGGAGCCAGGCTGGGCGCTATCGGACGGTGCATCGCTTCTGTTCCCGGCCTGCTCGCTGGCCGGTGGTGGTTGCTGGCCCGCGCCAGATGGCAGCTCGCCCAACGCTGGCTCGGCTTTGAGAAAGCCCTATTTCCAGCCTCGGGAGTCTTGGTGAAGCCTCAGCGGGATGGTATAATTGCTTAGCGCATTGAAGGTGTGAAGCCTGTGTTTCCGAGCAACCGCCTAAGCGACTCGGTGTTCGGTGTTTGGAGGTAGTTGGTGGGCTCCAACTGGTTCAAGAATGGGTTCGTCTACCTGCTGATACTGGTGGCGGTGGTGGCCCTGTTCTTCTCCTTCTTCTCCCAGGGTCCCCGTGACAGTAAGCGCATCGACATGGCTCGGTTGGCCCAGTGGGTGAAGGCAGGCGACGTGGAGGCCATACAGGTCACCGGGGACGAGGTGCGGGTCAAGCGCTTCGGCCAAGACGACTGGTACGTCACCAACAAAGAGTCGTCGGTGGGCCTCACTCAGACTCTCCGGGATTTCGGGGTGACTGGGGAAGAGCTGTCCAGTCTCCTGTCCTTTGAGGCCAGGCCTAGCAGCCAGTGGGGCAACTGGGTCGCGCTTCTGGGGGGCTTCCTGCCACTGATATTCGTCGCGGGCCTCTTCTTTCTGCTCATGCGCCAGGCTCAGGGGACCAACAACCAGGCCCTCACCTTTGGCAAGAGCCGGGCGAGGATGTTCACCGGTGACAAGCCCACCATCACGTTTGATGATGTGGCAGGAGCCGAGGAGGCGAAGCAGGAGCTAGCCGAGGTGGTGGAGTTTCTGCGAGAGCCAGAGAAGTTCCTGCGCGTGGGCGCGCGGATACCCAAAGGCATCCTCCTGGTGGGTCCTCCGGGGACGGGCAAGACTCTCATGGCCAAGGCCGTCTCTGGCGAAGCGGGCGTGCCCTTCTTCAGCATTAGTGGTTCCGAGTTCGTCGAAATGTTTGTCGGTGTCGGTGCCAGCCGGGTACGCGACCTCTTCGATCAGGCCAAGAAGAACTCGCCCTGCATCGTGTTTGTGGACGAGATAGACGCCGTGGGCCGTCAGAGGGGCGCCGGGTTGGGGGGCAGCCACGATGAGCGCGAGCAGACCCTCAACCAGATCCTGGTCGAGATGGACGGCTTCGACACTGACACTAACGTTATCATCATGGCGGCCACCAACCGGCCCGACATCCTGGACCCGGCCTTGCTGCGTCCGGGCCGCTTCGATCGCCAGGTAGTGCTAGACCGGCCGGACGTCAAGGGCCGGGAGGCCATCCTACGGGTCCACTTGCGTGGCAAACCCATTGGGTCAGACGTAGACGTGCAGGTGTTGGCCCGGGAGACTCCCGGGCTGGTGGGGGCCGACCTAGAGAACGTCATCAACGAGGCGGCCATCCTCGCCGCCCGTCGGAACCGGAACATGGTGTTCCAGGCCGACCTGGAAGAAGCGATAGAGAAGGTCATTGCCGGCCCTGAGCGGCGCAGCCGGGTGATTAGCGACGAGGAGAAGGAGATAGTCGCCTATCACGAGGCGGGCCACGCCATTGTGATGGCCTCGTTGCCTCACTCAGATCGGGTGCACAAGGTCTCCATTGTGGCGCGGGGCATGGCCCTAGGGTACACCATGGGGCTGCCAGAGGACGACCGGTACCTCCGGCACCGCCGGAAGTTCATGGACGATCTAGCAGGGCTGCTGGGTGGCCGGGTGGCCGAGGAACTGGTGTTCGATGACATCACCACCGGCGCCAGCAACGACCTGGAGAAGGTCACTCGTCTAGCACGGCGGATGGTGACCGAGTACGGAATGAGCGACAGGCTGGGACCGCTGACGTTCGGCGAGAAACAGGAGCTGATATTCCTGGGCCGAGAGATCGGCGAGCAGCGCAACTACAGCGAGGCGGTGGCGGAGGCGATAGACGCCGAGGTGAAGCGGATTGTGGACGAGGCGTACGCCACGGCACGCCGCGTGCTGGAACAGAAGCGAGATATCCTGGACGCCATCGCCGCCCGAGTGATGGAAGTAGAGACGCTTGGCTCGGAAGAGCTGGAAGCGCTGCTTCGGGGCGAGCGCCCTCCGGCGGAAGAGGTGGGCAGTCGGCGGGGAGTGCCTGGCACTGTGCCGTCACCGCGGGAAGCGCCGGCAGAGCAGAGGCTGGAGGGTCGCCGCAGCCCCGGGTCAGCTGGCCTCCCCAGCGAGGCGCCCGCTTAATCCAGAGGAGGCCCCTGGCACCAGTCGAGTACTAGGCGTAGTGCCCGTGCCACGGTAGCTCGCTTGTTTCCCATCCTGTCGTGGGGAAGTAGGTAGCGGTGGCAAGCAGCCCACCGCGGTGCTACAATGGCGACGTAGACTAGTCCCACCGGCTTGCTGACTGAGCCTCCGCCGGGGCCGGCGATGCCGGTGGCGGAGATGGCGACGGTGGCGGAGAACAGGTCCCGCGCGTTTCGGGCCATCGCCAGGGCGACGGGCGCGCTCACGGCGCCGAAGTCGGCTAGGCAGCGCTCAGATACGTCCAAGAGACGCCTCTTAGATTCGTTGGAGTAGGCTACGACTCCTCCCAGGAAGTATGCCGAGGAACCGGCGACGTCGGTGATCGAGCTGGCTATTAGGCCTCCCGTGCACGATTCCGCGGTGCACAGAGTGAGGCCGAACGTCCGCAACAAGGCGCCCACCTCCCGAGAGAGATCCTCCACGTCCATGCTGCTCCTCCTGGCGCGAGGATCGTATCACGACTCGCATCTCATTACCACGCATCTGGCGGCTGCGAACTGGCAGCCGAGCGTATTATTGGGTACACTTCGCACGAGGCCTTTGCTAGCACTGAGCCTTCATCGAACCGGAGCCCGCTGCGTGCTGATGCAGAGGGTCACGCCGTACCGTTGCCGGGGGAAGATCGGGGCGAGGCGTTCGCCCCTCGTGGCTGAGGAGATGAGGAGATGCTGAAGCGATTGCTGGTGGCCGCGATGGCGTTGGCGTTGGTCGGGCTGATCGGGGCCTGTGCCGCGCCGCTGACGGCCGAGGAAGAGCCTACGCCCACTCCCATACCCACGCCGGTGGTGCCGGAGAAGCCGGTATACGAGGTGAAGCGTGGTGAAGTGGTGGATAGCGTTGACTTTCTGTGTCGCGTGGCCCCGGTGCGGGAGCAGGAGCTCTTCTTCAAGATGAATGGTCGCGTCGCCACCGTCTCGGTCCAGAAGGGCGACGCTGTCACGGAAGGGCAGATCCTGGCCGAGCTGGAGAATCAGGACATCCTGAACCAGGTGGAGCAGGCTCGCCTGGACCTGGAGAAAGCCGAGATCGCTTTGAGTCAGGCAGAGGCGGCAAGAGAGGACAAGCTTGTCACGGCGCAGCGCAACCTTGAGATCGCCCGGATCAAGCTGGAGCAGGCCCAACAGCAGCAGCGGTTCGCCGTAGCTCAGGCGGAGATGGACCTGCAGAACGCCCAGATACGTCTGCAACAGGCCTTGGCCAGCGACCCCAGCCTGTCCCTCAAGGAAGCGGAGAGCGCCTTGGCTCGCGCCGAAGGTAACCTGCGGCAGGCCCAGATCGCGTACGCCGACGCAGCTCAGGACCCAAGCAAGGCCGGCCCGGCACAGGAAGCGTATCGCACTGCTCTGCTCGAGTACGAGCTGGCTCTAGCTCGCTATGAGTCGGCCCAGGAGGCTGCCTCCAACGCCGCCTACAACGTACAACTGCTGCGCAACGCTGTGGAGACAGCACGGCTCAACCTGGAAAGGGCCAGGAGCGGCGTTGATCCTATCCTGGAACAGAATGTGGCCGCAGCCGAGCTCGAGGTGGCTCGCCTCGAGGCAGGCGTTGACCCCGCTCTGGAGAAGAACGTGGCGTCGGCCCAGTTGAGGCTGGACCGGCTCACCGCCCAGCTGGATGCGGCCCGGATCGTGGCTCCTTTCGACGGCACGGTGACTGGCGTCCTGGCCTTTGAGGGACGGGAGGCGCAAGCTTACAAGGCGGTGATAGTCATAGCCGAGCCGGGAGCAGTTGAGCTCTCTTGCGACATCACTAGCAGCATCATGGACAAGCTAGCCGAAGGGATGCAGGCCACCATCATATTCTCGGACACGCCCGGTGAGACGCTCAGCGGCACCGTCCGCAGGCTTCCGTACCCCTACGGTGGTGGTGGGGTCCGCACCGACTCCACTCAGCAGGAAGACAAGTCCACCCGCATATCGTTCGATGACACGAAGGGCAGGGACCTGCAGACGGGGCAGCTGGCCAAGGTGAGCGTGGTGATCGAGCGGCGCACGGACACGCTCTATCTTCCGCCACAGGCGATCCGCACCTTCGAGGGACGGCGGTTCGTAGTGGTTCAGGATGAAGAAGGGCGGCAGCGGCGTCTGGACGTCAAGATCGGGATCACCTCAGCCGACCGCATCGAGATACTGGAAGGGGTGGAAGAGGGCCAAGTAGTGGTTGGCCCGTAGCTGAGCTGTGCTCTCTGGGGCAGCGCCGCGGGCGCTGCCCCGCCGTCCGCTTTGACCCCCGGCGCTCCCGGCCTGCGAGGTTGAGGGTACTTCATGAGCAGCCTTGGTAACCTGTTCGGAATGGTGGGGTTGGCCGTTCGCCGCCTGAGAGCCAACCTGACGCTCACCTTGATGAGCCTACTCGGGCTAACCGTAGCCGTGGCGCTTATCATGAGCGTGCCGCTGTTTTCCGACGCGATCAACTACAACATGCTCCGGGAAGAGCTGAGGGGCATGTCCGAGACAGGCAACCGACCGCCCTTTGCCTTCATGTTCCGCTACGTGGGCGCGTGGTACGGTGGGATCGGGCCAGACGAATACGACTCGGCCAACGACTATGTCATCCAGGTGGCACCGCGGACCATTGGGCTCCCTCTGCAGCAGTCGGTCCGCTACGTCAAGACCGATAACTTCCGCCTGTTTCCTGCCTCGGAGGCGCAGTACGCTGATATACGCCAGCCCCTCGCCTACGCCTACCTGGGGTACGTTACCGGCCTGCAAGACCATATCACCGTCATCGAAGGGAGCTGGCCGGCGGTGGCGCAAAGGGCTACCGACACGCTTGAGGTGCTGATCAGCCAGAAGCTGGCAGACGCCGCCGGGATCCAGGTGGGTGAGGAGTACATCCTGTTCGACAAGGGGGGCGAGAACTCCTTCTCCGGGCGGCCTGAACCGGCACAGATTCCCATTCGTATAGCCGGGGTCTGGGTGCCTAACGATCCCACGGAGGAGTACTGGTTCTACACCCCGAAGGCGTTCGAGGACGTCTTCTTCGTGTCAGAGGAAAGCTTCACCGCTCGAGTCATCCCGGCCGGACGAAACCCAATCTACTTGGCGTTGTGGTATCTGGTGTTTGATGGCTCTGGCGTCTACACGGAGAACGTGCCCGGGCTGATCGCGAGGATTGTGACCACGCAAAGCCGAGCGGCGACCGTGCTGGAGAATACCTCGCTGGATGTGTCGCCCATGGACGCCATGCTGCGCTATCAGCGGAAGGCGCAGCTTCTCACGGTGTTGCTCTTGGTCTTCAGCGTGCCCGTCGTCTTCCTGGTGCTGTACTTCATCGGGTTGGTGTCGGGGATGGTGGTGCAGCGCCAGAAGGCGGAGATCGCCGTGCTCAAGAGCCGGGGTGCCACCAGTCTGCAGGTGCTACTGCTGTATCTGGTGGAGGGCCTCATGGTGGGAGCCGTAGCCCTGGTCCTGGGCGCTGCCCTGGGCCAGCTGGTGGCCATGGTCATGGGAAACACCAGATCGTTCCTGCTGTGGATTTGGAGGCCGCCGCTGCCAGTCAAGATGACCCAGACGGCCATGCGGTTCGGCCTGGGAGCAGTGGCGCTGGCCTTGTCTGCCAGCCTGATCCCGGCGCTCTCGGCGGCTGGCTACACGATTGTCACCTACAAACAGGAGATGGCGCGCTCGCTCAAACGACCCGCTTGGCAGCGCTACTTTCTCGACATAATACTTCTGGTGCCTCCGGTGTACGGGTACTACGTGCTGAGCCAGAGGGGCTCGATTTCGTTCCTGCAGCTGGGTACGCAAGGCAGCCCTTTCAGCGAGCCGCTGCTCTTCCTGGTGCCGGCGCTGTTCATGTTCGCCGCCTCGCTGGTCTTCATAAGGTTCTTCCCCTTGGTGATGTCGTTTCTGGCTTGGTTGGTGCAGAGACTGGGCAATGTCCCCATGGTTCTGGCGATCCGGCACCTGGCCCGCTCTGCCAGCTTCTACACCGGGCCGCTGCTGCTGCTGATCCTGACTCTGAGCCTGGCGGCGTTCACGGGGTCCATGGCCCGCACGCTAGACCAGCACAACAGCGACTCCGTGTACTACAGAGTCGGCAGTGACATGAGGCTGGTCGAGCTGGGTGAAAGCACTGAGGACTCGGAGGGGCCGGGCACTGCCATTGGTGGAGCTGCCGGCGGGAGCGGTTCTCAGACCCAAGCGGCCGAGGATCCGCTGGGCGCTACGACGGTCAAGTGGCTGTTCTTACCGGTAACCGAGCACTTGCGGGCGTCGGGCGTGCGGGCGGCCACTCGGGTGGGGCGCTTCGGCGCCACTGCCAACCTGGGCGGAGCCTCGGCGCAGCTCGCCCTGGTGGGAGTGGACCGGGTGGACTTCCCTCGTGTGGCTTACTGGAGGTCCGACTTCGCTCCCCGCTCGCTGGGCGGCCTGATGAACTCGCTGGCGGTGGACACCGCGGCGCTGATCGTGGACCGGCGGTTCCTGGCCGACTATGCCATCGGCCTGGGAGACAAGGTCAGGCTGTCCATCAGTGCCTCGGGGCTGGGGGGCCAGGCGGACTTCACCATCGTGGACTACATGGACTACTTCCCTGGTGTCTACCCCGAGGACGGGTACTTTGCCGTTGCGAACCTGGACTACGTCCACGAGCGTATCGGCGGCCAGGTCCCTTACGACGTATGGCTGCGCACCGACGCGGCGTACGAGGGAGCCGAGGTGGTGGACAATGTGGAGGACGTGGGCCTGCTGGTGCTATCGTATGATGACGCCCGGCAGCTCATCAAGGAGTACGAGAGACAGCCGGAGCGGACGGGCACTTTTGGCATTCTCTCGGTAGGCTTCGTGACTTCAGCGCTGCTCACGGTGCTCGGCTTCCTGCTCTACTCCCTGGTCTCCTTCCAGCGGCGCTTCATCGAGCTGGGCATCCTGCGGGCCATAGGGCTGTCTATCGGGCAGATGTCAGCCTTCCTGGCTCTGGAGCAGGCCTTCCTCATCGGGACGGGCTTGGTGGTAGGGACGGGCCTGGGAGTGTGGGCCAGCTCCTTGTTCATCCAGTTCCTGCAGGTGGGGGCGGGCAAGTACGCTCTGACGCCGCCCTTCGAGGTACAGGTGGCATGGGGAGCTATTGCCAACATCTACGGCGTGTTCCTGGCCATGTTCGTCTTCGCGGTGGTGACCATGATCTACATGCTGGTCAGAATGCGCATATTCCAGGCGGTGAAGCTCGGTGAGACAGCTGGATAGAGGCATACCGGGACATGGGCGGGATTGGAGGGGTCTCCCTAGATGAACAACGATTTCCTGGGCGCCACTGACGACCACATCGTCATCTGCGACAACCTGGTCAAGATCTACAAGGTAGCCGATCTGGAAGTGGTGGCTCTGCAGGGGCTGGATCTTCTGGTCGAGCGCGGCGAGCTGATGGCCATCGTGGGGTCTAGCGGGAGCGGAAAGTCCACGCTGCTCAACATTCTGGGAGGGCTGGACCGGCCATCTGCCGGCAAGGTGTTGGTGGACGGCCAGGATCTGCTGAAGCTGAGCGACTTCGCTCTGAACCGGTACCGGCGGAATAAGGTGGGGTTTGTGTGGCAGCAGACGGCCCGCAACCTCATTCCTTATCTTACTGCTCAAGAGAACGTCGAGCTGCCCATGATGATCTCCGGCACGTCCCAGAAGGAGCGCCGGGAATGGGCGGGAGAGCTGCTGGATGCAGTGGGGCTGGGAAACCGGCGCGGACATCGGCTGGTCCAGATGTCGGGTGGGGAGCAGCAGCGGGTGGCCATAGCGGTGGCTCTGGCGAACCGGCCGGTTCTCCTCCTGGCCGATGAGCCGACCGGAGAGGTGGACACGGTCACTGCCAGTGCCATTTTCCGGGCTTTCCGGGAGCTCAACGAGCGATATGGGCTGACCATCATGATCGTCACCCACGACCCAGGGATCGCTGGGCAAGTGGACAGGGTGGTGGCGATCCGGGATGGGCGCACCAGCTCGGAGACGGTCCGCCAGTCCGACAACGGGGGTCTGGGCGCCGAGGACGAAGCGGGCGAAGAGGCGGTATTCGCCGCATACGAGGAGTATGTGGTTCTGGACTCGGCGGGGCGGCTTCAGTTGCCGCGTGAATACCTGGAGGACCTGGGCTTCCACGACCGAGCCAAGCTTGAGCTGGTGGAGGGAGGGATTCTGGTGAAGCCGGTTCTCGGGCGCGGGCCGGCCGGTGGCGCCGGGAACGGCCGAGGCGGTAGCCTGGATATCCCACTGGAGGAACGTGACGACCGCAGCACAGCCGTCGTCGGCCGGGTACGGCGAGGGCTTGCGGGGCTATTGAAGGGACGGAGATCGGGAGGCTAGGGTGGCCTTAGCGCAGCCAAGAGACCGGGGGCCGGAAGTCAGCTCCGACGAAGCGGTAGTGCGCACGGTGGACCTGGTGCGCACGTATCACCTGGGCTCTGAGCCCGTCTACGCCTTGCGCGGAGTAAACTTGAGCGTTCCCAGGGGGCAGTTCGTGGCCCTCAAGGGCCGCTCAGGCTCAGGCAAGACCACGCTGCTGAACCTGATCAGTGGACTGGACTCGCCCACCTCGGGCCAGGTATACCTCCTCGGGCACGACCTGGCCAAAGCGAGTGAAGCCGAGCTTCTCGAGCTGCGTCGCCGGCATATTGGCTTCGTGTTCCAGTCTTTCGCTCTCATACCGACGTTCTCGGCTTTCGAGAACGTGGATCTGATGTTGCGCATCGGCGGGTTCGATCGGCGGGAGCGCAGTCGTCGGGTCAGGGAGTGCCTGGACCTGGTAGGGCTGCTCCGGTGGGCAGGGCATCGCCCATACGAGCTCTCTGGCGGCCAGCAGCAGCGCGTCGCCATCGCCCGGGCCTTGGCTAACCGCCCAGAGCTCTTGATCGCTGACGAGCCTACCGGGGAGCTCGACAGCGTGACCGGGCGGCAGATTCTGGAGCTGTTTCGGGAGATCGTGGACAGTGAAGGCGTGACCCTGGTGATGGCCACCCACGATCCCACCGTCGAGGACTATGCCGACATCATCTACGAGCTGGTTGACGGCCAGATCCTCGAAGCTAAGGACATGCGGACCTACTTGAGCGCCCTGGGCAGCCAGCCCGGCACAACTCAGTCGCGGCGGTAGAACGAGCACGAGGGCAGCCCTGACCAGCCTCGCCCTCGTGCTTTGCCACCTCTGAAGCCAGGTCAGAACGTCGGAACGAGGCCCACCCCTACCAGGGCCTGACGAAACTGAGCCATGATGGCCTGGAGGTCGGCCTCGGTCTCGGCCTCGAATCGTAAGGTCAATCTGGGCTCAGTGTTGGAGGCTCGGACCACTCCCCATCCCCTCTCGAACAGAACTCGAGCCCCGTCTATGGTAATGACCTTGTGATCTTGGGCGAACGCATCCCGGAGCCGTTCGACCACCCGGAACTTGCGGTCGTCGGGGCAAGGCACGGTTATCTCGGGAGTGGCGGGATAGCGAGGCAGTTGAGACACCAGGCCCGACAGACTGACGGGCTGTGCTGCCAGCGCGTCGGCCAGCACCGCTGAGGCGAAGGTGCCGTCGTCGAAGTCTATGTCGGGGTCGTCGAAGTAGTAGTGGCCGCTCATCTCGCCGCCCATCAGCGCCCGGTGCTCCTTCATCGCGGCGACCAGGAAAGGATAGCCCACCCTGGTCATGACCAGCTCGCCTCCCAGGCGCTCCACTTCCTCGATCAGCATCCGAGAGACCTTGACTTCGAACACCACCTTGGCACCCGGCCGTTCGGGCAGGAGCCGTCGGGCGAGAAGGGCGATGAACTCGTTAGGGGTAACCGTGTTGCCCTTGTCGTCCACGATCCCTAGCCGATCGCCGTCGCCATCGAAAGCCAGGCCTACGTCGGCGCGGGTCTCGCGGACCTTGGCCTTCAGATCCTGAAGGTTGGCTTCCTTCATGGGGTCGGGATGGTGGTGGGGAAAGGTGCCATCGGGCTCGGTGTAGAGGGGCACCACATCGCAGCCGATGGCGGAAAGGACCGGTGGCGCAACCAGGCCGGCACATCCGTTGCCTGCATCCACCACCACGCGGAGAGGACGGGCGAGGCGGAATTTGCGCGACACCGTGGCGATGTAGGGCGCCGTGGCATCGGCTCGTTGTCGGCCCCCGCTGCCGGAGGCGAAGTCGCCTCGCTCTGCCAGGTCCGCGACCTCCTGAAGGCGCTCCGACACCAGGGGCAGGGTGCCCTGGCGCACTTTGATGCCGTTGAACTGAGGCGGGTTGTGGCTGGCAGTGATCACCACCCCGCCGTCGGTCCCGAAGTGCTTGACGGCGAAGTACATCAGAGGCGTCGGTACCAGCCCAATGTCTAGTACGTCAAGGCCGGTGCTCTGCAATCCCTCCATCATGGCGGAATGAAACTCCACCGAGCTGGACCGTACGTCGTGTCCCGCTACCACCCGGCGCGCTCCGCCGCGGCCCAGGTAGGTGCCTATGGCCTTGGCGATGCGGTTGACGACGTCGGCAGTTAGGTCCTCTCCTACCACGCCCCGGATGTCGTAGGCGCGAAACATCTCCCGGTTGATGGTCACTTGCGGCATCTGCACTAGCTCCGTGTTGTCGGTCTCGCCTCAGGCCCTGGGTCTGACGCCCGTCTCCGGGGCCGAACTCAGCGGCTCAAGTGACGGATGATGGCGCGGCAGAATGCAGGTAGGTCCCGAGGCCCCCGCGAGGAGATGAGGTTGCCATCCTCGACCACCTCCTCATCTACCCACTGAGCCCCGGCATTGACCAGGTCATCGCGGACAGAGGAGACGCTGGTCATGCGCTTGCCACGCACGATTCCGGCGGAGATCGGGACCCACGGAGCGTGGCAGATGCTGGCGACGAGTTTCCCCTGGTCGAAGACGCTGCGCACCAGATCGAGCATGTCGCGGTGGCGGCGCATGCGATCGGGCGCGTAACCGCCGGGTACGATCACGGCATCCACCGTAGCAGGGTCCAGCTCGGAGGCCTGGACGTCCACTTGAGCTGGAATGCCGTGCTTGCCATGGTAAGTCTGGGTGCCGCTGCTTCCCACTACGAGAACGCGGGCCCCTTCTTCCAGTAGCCGATAGTAGGGGTAGAGAAGCTCGATATCCTCGAAGAGGTCTTCGGCCAGAATGGCCACGGTCTTGCCTTCCAATGGCATAACGCACCTCCACAGTGTCGGGCTAACTAGTTGCCGCACCTGATCACGGCGCCACTATATCGGCCGCTGTCCTCGAGGTCAAGCGCGACGGGGCACTGTCCGGGAGAGCCTCCCGCTGGGCGGGCAAGCGCCCGTGGAGCCACGCCTCTGCGGGCGGGTCGGGCCCGGGTTGCCGCTCTCTCGGGCGGTGCTATAATGCGGCCTGATCTTTGCCCCTTGGGGGGCAAACCGACTACCCGGGGAAGCAGTCGCGATGCGCTCGATGTTCTTCGCCCCTCGGCTCCTGAGCATGGTGATGATAGCGCTTCTGATCGGGGCCGGGGGGCTTCTGGGATACACGATCTACTCCACCGCCAGGGACATGGTGGTCTCGGCGCAGTTCGAGCTGCCCGAGCCGCCTTCGGTGCCGGTGATCCAACGTCAGGCTTCCGAGGGGGTGTCGGGCGGTGAAACGACGACCGGGCAGCCGCCCGAGTCGCCTCTGGCAGCTGCCCTGGCGAGCCCGCAGAGAGACCGCATCAACATCCTCATCCTGGGCCTGGACGTGCTCGATGGCAGCGTGGAGCCGGCGCGCACGGATACCCTCATTCTGGTGTCTATTGACCCATCAGGCGGGCCCATCAACATGCTTTCGATACCCCGTGATCTATGGGTGCCCATCGGGCCGTACGGGGAGAGCCGTATCAACACCGCGTACTTCCTGGGCGAGACGCGCAACTACCCTGGCGGCGGCGCCGGGCTGCTGCGGGCCACGATCGAGCAAAGCTTCGGCATCCCCATCCACTACCATGTCTGCGTGGACTTCGCTGGCTTCCTCCGCCTGGTGGATTACCTGGGTGGGGTGACCATCAACGTGGAGCGCGATATCTACGATGCCGAGTTTCCGGATGGGCAGGGAGGCACCAAGACCATCCATATTCCGGCTGGCCTGCAACACATGGACGCCGAGACTGCCCTCCAGTACGCCCGCTCCCGCCACGGCAATAGCGATTTCGACCGTGCCTATCGCCAGCAATGGCTCCTGATCGCCCTTCGTGACGAGCTCCTGCGTAATGAGTCCATCCCCGGGCTAATCTCCAAGCTGCCGGCGCTGTACAAGACCTTCTCATCGAGCGTAGAGACCGACCTGTCGCTGGATGACCTGATCAAGCTGGCCCGCATCGCCAACGGCGTAGACCTGAACAACGTGCAGATGGCGGTGATTGACCTGAGCATGACCAGCCGGTACATCACCGAGCAAGGTTGGGACGTGCTCCTTCCCATTCCGGAGAAGATCGAGCCGGTGGTGGACCGGTTCTTCCGGACGCCCTCGCCCCGCCGCGAGGTGCCGCAGTACGAGCTGGAGGCATCGCCTGAGATCGCCGCCGAGGACGCGTCCATCATGCTGGTCAACGGTAGCGGGCGCCAGGGGCTGGCGGAGGCGGCGGCGGAGTATCTGCGTGCCCTGGGTTTCCGGGTGTCAGGCGCCTCTGACCTCGACCGCGGCGACTACACCTCTTCGGTGATGATCATATACACAGAGAAGCCGGCCACGGTAGCGGCGCTGGCCTCGGCTCTTGGGCTGACCAGCCAGAACATTCGCACGTCTCCCAGCAGCCCAGACGCCGGAAGTGCCGATATTAAGGTCATTCTGGGCCAGGATTTCCGCCTCTCTCTCGATTGATCCTTTCCGTGTCCAATCAAATGATAATCCTACCGGGCGGGGGTCATTCTATCAGATGATAATCCTACTGGGAGAGGCGGCTCGGTGTCGTTGGCGTATAGGGTCAGATACACGTTTTGGGCCTTGGCGGACT
>JABLXR010000073.1 GCA_013178015.1 Anaerolineae bacterium | reverse complement strand
GCCAGTTGGCCCGCCACCGCGTTCGGGCGGCGCGGCGGGCCAGCGAGACGCGAGGCCGCGGCCGAGTCAGCCCCGCCGCGGCCTCGTGCCGGGCACCGGGGCTACGCTCCCCGGGAGAGGGGCGAGCGGCCGATCAAGGGCTGGAGGCGAGGCCAGAGGTGAGCGGCCGCCAGCCCGACGGCGAAGCCTACGGCCATGTTGGTGGCCACGGAGATAGTGGCGGTGAGCAGGCATAGAGCCAGCGGCGCCCCCCGCAGCTTGAGCACCGGCCGGGCGAACTGGAAGCCCACCACCAGCATCATGCCGCCAACCAGGGGCAGGGGAAAGGCGCTGAGCAGGCCCAGCAGCGAGCGTCCCAGAAAGACGCCCAGGGCGACCTCGATCAGCCCCTCCAGGATGTTGGTGCCCCCGGTGCGGGCCCCGAAGTAGTACTGCCCCGCCAGGCCGCCCGACCCGTGGCACATAGGCATGCCCCCGAAGAAGGACCCAGCCACGTTCATGGCCCCCATGTTCACCATCAACCTCTCTTCTGAGACTGGCTTGTCCGGGAAGGGGTCCCGAATCATGGTGGCGGTGGCCAGGACGGCGTTAGTGAGGGTGAGGGGGATCTGGGCGAATCCGGCCCAGATAAGCCCGTGCCACACATCCTGCAGGCTGGGTACGGCGAAGGCAGGGAGGGCGAGGGAGAACGCCATCCGCCCGGCCAGGTCCCCGCGCAGGGCCATGAGGCCCACGCCCAGGGCCATGATGACCAGAGCCGAAGGGGAGTAGGGGTGGTGGCGGAAGAGGAAGATGATCACCAGAGCGGCCAGCATGAGCCAGGGCTCGGAGGCCGACATCTCCACCGCCCCCAGCGCCAGGCCCACTCCCAGCACCAGTTGGATGCCGCGCACGATGTAGACGGGGGTGACGCGCACCAGTTGCCTCACGAGGCCGGTGGCAGCGATGGCGAACCAGATGAGGCCGAGCCCTAGGCCGGAAGCCACCACGGTGGAGGCCGGCCAGCCCTGGGCGATGGCGGCAGCGGAGACGACCTTCTTGGGCTCCACCGGCATGGGCAGGCGGTAGATGAGCCCGGTCGCGATGTTGGTGAGTCCTAGCATGACGAAGAGGCCGGTGGGGTCCATGCCGTTGACGGCGATGAGGCCGATGGCCAGGGGGAAGAGGGTACCGAAATCGCCCATGGAGCCGGCCAGCTCCCGCAGGTTGAACTCGAAGTCGCGGTAGCGCCGGGGATCGCGCTCCATCAGCGACTTCCTTTCACCGGGGCCGGAGCGTCGGCCGGTTCCGCAGGCGATGCCAGCGCCTGGCTGATGGCGCCCAGGCAGCGCTCCAGGGCGGCTTCGTCCAGGTAGTAGTGAGTGCGCACGCCGGTGGTCCGGGGCACCACCAGCCCCAGTTCCTCGAAACGGCGCAGGTGCTGGGAGACGGCCGCCTGGCTCACGCCCAGCCGGCAGGCCAGGGCATTGACGCACATGGGCCGACCTCCGGTCTGGGCGCGCAGCAGCCGCAGGAGGCGCAGGCGCGTCTCCGAAGAGAGGAGGCGGGCGGTGGCCAGGGCCAGATCGTCGGGGGAGCTGGGTTGGTTCATAAGCGAGTGGTTATGAATGTAGCAGCTGGACCGCTGCTGGGCAAGCAGGATAATGCCGGTACGACAGCCTTGGTCCGGTAGGTGGTGTCTGTCCGACGGGCGCCTGTGGGCGCGGGTTACTCGGAGTGAAGGGAGGCCGACCGATGTGTGCACGGCCGAGGGGCGCCTCTGGCGCCGTCCGTGCCGTTCGGGACCGAGGGCGGTTGCGGCGCAGACCCCACTTGCCACACTCGCCCCCCACGTGCCTCACCCGCCCCCCCACTTGCCATACCCGCGCCCCCCTGTCATGCCGAGCGGCAGCGAGGCATCTCCGGCTGGCCGCATTTGCCTAGCCCGGCGACGCCATTCCGACCGCCTGTCATGCCGAGCGGCAGCGAGGCATCTCCAGACCGCGTTTGAGGTCCTTTATCCTTGCTGGGGGATTCCTCGCCCCTACGGGGCTCGGAATGACACGAAGGGGCAGGGGCTACTCAGAGCTGCGCTACGCTGACCGCTCCTCGCCGACATGCAGGTGTAGGGGCGGGCCACCGCGCCTGCGCCCGAGCGGACGCGGTGGTCCTGCCCCTACTTGACGCCGAGGTCACAGCGGCGATGATGCCGGTCATGCTCAGATGCCACAGGGCCACACGCCGGCTACAGGCGGGATGACGTACCGGAGCCAGCGGGGTGGTCGCCGTCCGGGCCATCTAGAGTGGCAACAAGGTGGAACGGATGCCTATGAGCGAGGGAGGTAAGTGATGCGGCTTGGGTGCTGTGCTCCACCGGAGAGGGCTTCGGTGGCGGCCCGATCGGGTTTCGCCTACCTGGAACCCAGAGTGGGGGCCCTGGCCCCGCAGGAGTCGGACGAATCGTTCGCGCCTATAGGGGCAGCATTGACGCAGTTGCCCCTGACCTGCGAGGCCTTCAACGTCTTCCTCCCCGCCGACCTCAGCGTGGTCGGCCCAGGGGTGGACTGGCCAGCGCTACAGGGCTACGTGTGCCGTGCTCTGACCCGAGCCGCCGGAGTCGGGGGCCGGGTGGTGGTGTTCGGCAGTGGGGCATCGCGGCGGAGGCCGGACGACTGGGATGCTGAGAGAACTCGGGAGCAGCTGGTGGCCTTCTGTCGCCTGTGTGCTGACACCGCCCAAGGACTGGGACTGACGGTGGTCATCGAGCCCCTGTTCACCAAGGCCACCAACACGGTGAACTCGGTGGAGGAAGCGGTCAGGCTGGCTCGGGAGGCGGGCAGGGAAGAAGTGGCGGTCCTGGCCGACCTGTTCCACATGGCCATGGAGCGGGAGCCGATGCAGAACCTGGTGGCGGCTGCCCCCTTGCTGAGGCACGTGCACGTTCCCGTTCCCGACGAGCTAGCTCAGAATCCGGAAGGGCCGGGCTTCGATCACCGGGAGTTCTTCCGCACTCTGAAGCGGATGGGCTACGACGGTCGCATCTCGGTTGAGGAGAACGGAGGCCGTTTCCGCGACTTCGGGGAAGAAGCACCGCGGGTGCACCAGTACCTGGCTGAGCTCTGGGAGTCCGTCTGAGGGGGGGTCGCAGCAATCGGAGGGCTTTCCCGCATCTGCCGGTCTCCCCCTCTCCCCCTCACCCCGTCTCCGCGTCTCCCTCCGCCACCGGCAGGGTGAAGTGGAAGAGGGACCCTTCACCCTCGGTGCTCTCTACCCAGACTCGGCCGCCGTGTGCCTGCACCAGTTGCTGAACGATGGCCAGGCCCAGCCCCGAGCCGCCGGTGGTTCGGGTACGGGAGTCGTCAGCGCGGTAGAAGCGGTCGAAGATGTGGGGTAGGTGTTCTTCGGGGATGCCAACTCCGTCGTCCTGCACTGTCACCTGGACCTCGGTGCCCGACACCCTCGCTATCAGTGAGACGTGACCACCGCCCGGGGTGTGAGCCACAGCGTTGCTCAGGAGGTTGCGCAGCACCTGCCCCACCCGGTCCGGGTCGGCATTCACCAGGGGCAGGTTCGGGGGGAGGTCTGTCGCCAGGGAGATTCCCTTGGTAGCGGCTTGTTCCCTGAAGGCGGCGAGGGCTTTGGACACCGTCTCCGGGAGGGCCAGGGGCCGGCGATAGAGCTTCATGGCTCCCGCCTCAGCCAGGGAGAGCTCCTGGAGGTCGTCCACCAGCTTGCTGAGGAGGAGGGCTTCCTCGTGAATGGAGACGATGGCCTCCGGCGAGGGCTCGATGACGCCGTCGCACATGCCCTCCAGGTAGGCTCTTAGGTTGGACAGGGGGGTGCGGAGCTCGTGGGCCACATCGGTCACCAGGTTGCGTCGGGCCTGTTCTAGGCGGGCTAGGCTCTCGGCCATGGAGTTGAAGGCCCGGGCCAGTTCGCCGATCTCGTCGTCGGAAGTCACGGCCACGCGTCGGCTCAGATCTCCTTCGCCCACGGCCCGGGCAGCCTGCGTCAGCGCCTCCACCGGCCGGAGGATGCGGCGAGAGAGCCCCAGGGCGAGGAGGACCGCCGCCGATCCGGTGACTGCCACTGAAACCAGCAGCGATCGGTTCACCGAGGTGAGAAACGAGCTCTCGCGGTTGCCGTTCTCAGGGTTGTCCGGCGGCCTCAGGAAGACGGCCCCCACCGGCCGGCCCCCCAGCACGATCAGACCCGGTGGCTCCGGGGGCATCCGCTGCAGCCACTGCCCGGAGAGGGTGCCGGCGGAATCGGCCACCACCAGCCCTTCCGGGTCGGTCAGTATGACCCGATCTCCGCCCAGTTGGGCCATCTGCTCTACCAGCGGCTGCACGCCATCCCACCGTCCCTGCCGATCGTAGTACGTGGCCAGGTACGCCTGAAGCCGGCGGAAGCGCACCAGGCCCCCGTGTTCGACGTATCGCTGGAACTCGTTGCTGGTGGCGCGACTGGCGAACAGGGCCACCGTGCTCAGGGCCAGCGCCACCACCAGGGCCATGGCTAGAAGCAAGCGTAGGCGCAGGCTACGAAACACGCTGCTCCTCGGAGAACTTGTAGCCCACCCCGTAGACCGTCTGAATGTAGGTGGGCCGAGAGGGGTCAGGCTCGATCTTGCGCCGCAGGTTCATCACGTGGACGTCCACCGTCCGCTCCAGTCCCTCGTAGTCGTACCCGAACAGCCGCTCGAGTAGGTCGAAGCGGGTGAAGACCTTTCCCGCTTCGGACATGAGAGTGGTCAGAAGCTTGAACTCAGTGCGGGTGAGCGTCACTGGCTCGCCGCCCACTTTGACCTCGTACCGGACTGGGTCAACCGTGAGCGCCCCGTACCGCAAGACGCTGGGCTCCTCTCCCGACTCGGGGCCCGCGCGCCGCAGCACGGCCCGGATCCGGGCCAGGAGCTCCCGTGGGCTGAAGGGCTTGGTGACGTAGTCGTCCGCTCCCTCTTCCAGCCCGAGCAGCTTGTCCTCTTCGGTGGTCCTGGCAGTGAGCATGATGATGGGCGTCCGGTTGCCCTCCGACCGGAGCACATGACAGATGTCCAGGCCGTCCATGCCCGGCAGCATCAGGTCCAGCACTACCAGGTCCGGGCGCGCTTCGCGGGTCAGCTCCAGAGCGCGGCAGCCGTCCTCGGCCGTGAGCACCTGATAGCCGTCCTTCTCCAGGTAGGCCCTCACCACCGCCACTATCTTGGGGTCGTCATCCACGACCAGTATTCTTGGTCTGGTCATCTCGCCTTCTCGTCGAGGAATGGAACGCTGATGCCGCTGATACCACGCTGATCTGCGCTGATCTTTCCCTCGTTTCTCTCTCCGATCGGCGTGAATCAGCCTCTCATCGGCCTCATCTCAGTCCTATCCGACAGCCCGGGCCTGGAGCATTTCGATCAGCCGCTCGATGATCGCGGTGTTGGCCCTGCCGCCCATCATGCGTTCCGCTGCGCCTCCGCTGGCTTCTCTGGTGGCTCTCATGGCGGCGATGTCGGCCTCGGAGAAGGACGGCATCGCTCCCCCGGGGATAGCCACGCCACCACCGCGGAACCCGCCCTGTCCCTCAATCACCCCCGGGGGCTGTCCCTGGAAGGCACCGGGAATCTGCCCCTGAGTTCCCTCACCGGACGGTCGCGTCTGCATCTCAATGCCCAGGGATTGCATTAGCTCCACCATCTGCTCCGGGGTCAGGTTCATGTCGCGAATGGCCTGCATTTGCTCGGCAGTCATGCCTTTCTCCAGTTGCGTCAGCACCGCGTTTATCTCGGCCTGGGCGGAGGCATCGCTGCTGTACAGGGCTTTCAGCATCTGCCACAAGGGCAGCAGCTTGGCGGCCTGTTCGGGGGTCACCGCCATGCCTGTCCCTTCCAGGTAGAAGGTGCCGAGGGCCAACCGGTTCGCCCCCAGCCCCTCGTTCTGTGAAGGCGGAGCGGCAGGCGCAGCCTTGCCCGCCAGGGCCGAGCCCACGTTGCCGGCCCCGATGAGGAAATAGGTGGCCAATGCGGCGATCATGGCCAGACCCACGACTCCCCCAGCTATCCAGTAAGATCTCTTCATCGCTTGTGCCTTCCAGTCAGTTTCTCTGTCGTCCGCAGATCGCGCTTGCGAGCTACCCCTCACTCGTATCGCAGAGCTTCGATGGGGTCCATCTGGGCGGCCCGGTTGGCCGGGTAGAAGCCGAAGAAGATCCCCACCGCTGAGGCGGCGCCGAAGGCCAGCACCACTGAGTCAGGTACGATCAGTACCCGCATGCCACCCAGGGTGCCGGCATACCTGGCGATGGCGTAGGCGGCGGCCAGCCCGATCAGCCCCCCGCCCAGGCTGAGGGTGAGCGCCTCCAACAGGAACTGGCGGCGGATGTCCCCGGGTCGGGCTCCGATGGCCTGGCGGATGCCGATCTCGCGGGTGCGCTCGGTCACCGAGACTAGCATGATGTTCATGATGCCAATGCCACCCACCAGCAGGGACACGGACCCCACCCAGGCCAGGAGGCTGCGAAAGGCGGAGCTGGTCGCCTGTCGCGTCTGGATGATGTCGTCCTGGGTCTGGACGAGGAAATCGGGCTCGTCCACGATGTTGTGGCGCTTGTTCAGCAAGGAAGTTATCTGCGCTATAGCTGATTCCATGGTTTCCTGGCTCTCTGCCTTGACGTAGAGAGAGCGCAGGGAGTTCCCGATCATGGCGGCCATCATGGAAGGCGTGAACTTCTGGAACACCAGGGTGATGGGGGCGTAGATGCGGTTGTCGTAGTCCGTCTCGGCCACGGTACCCTTTTTGGCCATGACCCCCACCACCAGCAGCCTAACGTTGCTCGCGCCCACCGTGATGCTCTGGCCGATGGCGTCGCCCTGGGGGAAGAGCTCCTCCGCCACGGCGTATCCCAGCACAGCCACCTTGCTGGTGCGCTGCACGTCCTGCTCGGTGAGGAAGCGGCCCTCGCCCACCGCCACGTCGCGCACGATCGGGTAGTCGGCGGTGGCGCCCACCAGGAGCGTGGTTATGGTGGTGTTGCTGTAGCGCACCGTCTGCTCGGGCATGATCTGCTCCGGGGCCACACCGGCGATCCCCCTGACCTCCTGGGAGATGGCGACAGCATCATCGTAGGTGAGGCCCGCTCTGCTGCCGCCCGCGGCTCCGCCTCGCATCCCCATGGCGGGGCCGAAGCGAGCGGAGCTGACGATGATGAGGTCTGAGCCCAGGCTGTTGATGGTCTCGGCGATGGCAGCCTCGGTGGCCTTGCTGACACCCACCATCAGGATCACGGCTGCTACCCCGATGACCACCCCTAGCACCGTGAGGAAGGAGCGCATCTTGTTGGCTGCCACCCCCTCCCAGGCTGTCTGCAAGGTCTGCCAGGTGCTCATCATCTCACCTCGTCGGCTACGATCTCTCCGTCGTGCAGGCGAACGATCCGCCGGGCGAAGGAGGCGATGTCGTCCTCGTGGGTAACCACGATGAGGGTCACCCCCTGCTGGTGTAGCCCCTCCAGAAGGGCCATGATCTCCAGGCCGGAGCGGCTGTCCAGGTTGCCAGTGGGCTCGTCGGCCAAGATGATGGCTGGGCTATTGACCAGGGCCCTGGCGATGGCCACCCGCTGCTGCTCCCCGCCGGAAAGCTCGTTGGGGCGGTGGTGGGCTCGATCTCCCAGCCCCACCGCATTCAGAGCTTGCTGGGCTCGCTCCTCGGGGCCTTCTTCATCCCCTCTGTAGCCATCAGGAGAGTAGAGCAGGGGCAGGGCCACGTTCTTGAGGGCGCTCATGCGTGGAAGGAGATTGTAGCGCTGGAAGACGAAGCCGATCTTCTGGTTCCGGATCATGGCCAGCTCGTTTCTGTCCAGCTCGCTGACGTCCTGGCCCTCCAGCAAGTAGCGTCCGCTGGTGGGGCGGTCCAGGCAGCCGAGGATGTTCATGAGGGTGGACTTGCCAGACCCGGAGGCACCCATGACGGCCACGAAGTCGCCCCGGTCGACCCGAAGGTGGATGTGTTGCAGGGCCCTGACCTCCACCTGACCCATGCGGTATACCTTGCTCACATCCTGGGTCTCGACGACTGGCTCTCCTCTGACGGCACCGCCAGATAGCCTGTCGTCAGAGGACACGGCCCTGCCCATACTGCCGTGTGAGTTCTCGCCCAGGTTGGATCGGACGGCGGGGTCTACGGCCTTGTCGTCGAGAGAACTGGGTTTCGGCTCCATTTTCGATTCACACTAGCAATTGGCGCGGTCGGCGCTGCTCATGACACGCCGCTCACCAGACTATTGTAGGGGCGAACCTCGTGTTCGCCCGCGGTCCGGGCGGGCGAACACGAGGTTCGCCCCTACGGCAGCGGGTGCCATAGCGGTGGCACACGGGGCGCTCGGTGGCTGGCCCGGGTCGTTCATCGCCTGCCCTCGTCGAATCACTGGGGGCTGGCGGCGACCGACACTGCGATCTGCCGCTCCATGCCGTTACGGATCACGGTCAGCTCCACGATGTCGCCCACGACGGTCTTGGTCTCCAGGTACACGGTGAGCTCCTCCTGGTTCCTGACCGGGACTCCATTGACAGCAGTGATGATGTCCCCATCTACCGGGATGCGGTACCGGCCCAGAGTAACCTGCCGCTGTGCCCCCCGGATGCCCGCTCTCTCGGCGGGGGATCCCCGCACCACGCTCACCACCATGAGGCCGGCGTCCACGGGCACGTCCATGCCCGCTTCCCTCAGAATGCGGATCGCGGACGAGGTCAGATCCACCGTCTCGAGGCCGAGCCACGGGTGATCGTAGTAGCCCTGCTCGATCAGGGCGGGCACTACCCGCGCCACCGTGCTAGACGAGACGGCGAAACCGATGCCAGCCGAGGCGCCGCTGGGGCTGATTATCTGGGAGTTGACCCCCACTACGCGCCCGTGCAGGTCCAGGAGCGGCCCGCCTGAGTTGCCCGGGTTGACGGCGGCATCGGTCTGGATGGCCTCGCCGATGAAGCCGGCCTCCTCCGGGCTCTGGATCACCCGCTCCAGGGCGCTGATGACGCCCACGGTCAGGGTGTGATCGAGGCCATAGGGGTTGCCGATGGCCAGGACAAACTGCCCTACCCGCAACTGCGAGGCGTCGGCCAGGGTCAGCGGCTGGGGCAGGTCGGCGCCGGCCTCCACCTTGAGGACGGCCAGGTCGTTGGTGGCATCCACCCCTGCCACCTCAGCCTCGTATGTGCGCCCATCGGCGAAGGTCACCAGGATGTCCTGGGCGTTTCCCACCACGTGGTAGTTGGTGACCACATGCCCCGCATTGTCCCAGAGGAAGCCGGATCCGCTGCCCTCCTGAGGGATGGCTCGCAGGAAGAAGTCGGTGACGATGCGCCGGCTGGTGATGTTGACGACCGCCGGGGCTGCCTCCTCGTAGACGGCGATCACCTGGGCCTCCAAAGCGTTTGCCGCCTCGGACTGGGGCAGCGGAGCGGGGGTGGCCACTGGCGGGGCGGTGGCGACGGTACCTTGCGCCGACGACACCGAGGAACCAGTCGGGACCGGACCCAGCTCAAGCCACAGTGCCAGTGCCACAATGAGTAGTGCCACTGCCGACAACCATCGCCCGATGGCTTTCATGGGCTGCTCTCCTCACCCAAAGGTGTTGGCTCTTGTGTCAGCAAGGGGTTCCATCCGACAGGCTCAGACGCCTGTGTCCACTGTGCCGGTAGTTACCACCTCGCCGGGCTCGAGCCCACTGACGACCTCATAGTATAGGTTATCGCTCAGGCCCACCTGAACCGGACGCAACTCTAACTCACCGTCTTGCCCCACGACGAACACGGCGTACTGGCCGGCCCCCATCTCCCGCACCGCCTCCATGGGTACCAGCACCACTCCCTGGCGCTCGGCGGCGATGACCTCGACGGCAGCGTTCATGTCGCCCATGAACTTGGCTTGGCTGCCTTCGGGGACCTCCAGGCTGGCCCAAGCGGTGACCACGGGTACCCCGGAGACGGTCCTCAGGCCTGGCTCTATGCGAGTCACCTGGCCGGTGAAGTTCTGGCCGGGAAGGGCATCGAAGGTGACCCTTACTTCCTGGCCCAGGGCAAGGAGGCTGATCTCCGTCTCGTCTATGTAGAAGCGCACCAGAACGTGATCGAGGTCGGCCAGGCTGATAACGGCGCCGGTGCCGACTGTCTGCCCGACGGTCAGGTCCAGGGCGGTAATGGTGCCGGCGATGGGCGCCTTGAGCTCGGTGGCCTCCAGCTGACGCTGGGCCTGTTCCAGGCTGAAGCGGGCCTTCTCCACCTCCAGGGCGGCGCTCTCCCTCTCCAGATCCGTCGGCCCGGCCAGGAGAGCGTCCAGTTTGGCCTGGGCGGAAGCCACCTGGGCCTCGGCGGAGGCGAGCTCCGCCGCCGTCGGGCCGGCGAGGAGCTTCTCCAGGTTGTTCCGCGCTTGAGTCACCTGGGCCAGAGCGCTCTGCAACTCGGACTGGCTAGCGCCCTTCATGGTAGCGTCGTAGCTGGCCTGGGCCACCTCGTACTCGCGTAGGGCTCTGTCGTAGGCGGCACGTGCGGCGGCGCTCTTCTCCGGGTCCTGGGCTGCCTCGGCGTACTCTATCTGAGCTTGCTGCAGGGACAGGCGAGCGTTCTCCAGGCTGGCCCGGGCGGAGAGGGCTTTCTCCTCGGAGGGTCCGGCCAGCAACTCGCGGTACTTCTCCTCGGCGGCGGCCAGAGAGGCCCGGGCCGTGGCCAGCTCCTCCTCGCCGGGGCCTGCCTGCAGGGAGGCCAGGTTCTCCTGCGCTGTGGCCAGGTTGGCTTGCGCAGTGGCAACCTCGTCGGCATCTGGCCCTTCTTCCAGTTGGGCCAGTTTCAGCTCGGCCAATCTGAGGCCTAGCTCTGCTTGCGTCACCTGTGCCTCGGCATCCGCTCGGTCCAACCGAGCCAGGATCTGCCCCGCTTCTACCCGGTCGCCCAGCTGGACCAGGACCTCCGTCACCCTGCCGCTGGTCTCGAAGCCGATGTCCATCTCGGCCCCGGCGACCAACGAGCCGGCACCGGTGAGGGAGATGCGCATGTCGCCCAGGCGGGCACGGGCGGTGCGCATGGCGGGCTCGGTGGCGGTGGCGCCGGAGAGCTGCCCACCCCGGTAGTACCAGGCGCTGACGGCCAGGGCCGCCACCGCCACCAAGCCCAGGGCCACGATGTAGGTGCGGTTCTTCTTCCTGCGTCTCATTGCTCCCTCGGCAGCGAGGCTGACGTGAGTATGGTACGACGGCGTAGGGTTCTTATGAAGATCGTATGAAGTTCTAGTGAAGACAGGTGGTCTCTGCTGGAACGCTGATGACACTGACACCGTACGCTGATCTTCGCCGATATTCGTTCGTCTTCCTCTCCATGTGAATCAGCGTGAAGCTGCGGCCTATCAGCGTTCTGTAGAGCGATGACGGGAAGGGAGGAGCGGGTCTCGCGACCGCGCTCCTCCCTCCGGGCCAGGGAAACGGAAAGGCAGGGCTAACGAACGAAGGGCCGAAAACCGAGCCTACCTCCGTGCCAGCCACGTCCGTCCCACGGGCCCGGTCCGAACGGGTTGGTCAAGGTGAAGGGGGCCACAGCCTGCTCCCGAGCCAGCAACCACTCGGCCTGGGCCTCGGTGATCCTGCCCTCTTCCAGTGCCCGCTCGACCGCCTCCTTCTGGAAGTCGAGCAGGGCGTCGATGAGCTGTTGATCGCTCACCCCTCTCTCCGCCGCGATCTCGGAGAGGGTTTTGCCGGCGGCCCGTTCGGCGTGCAGCTCCTCAGCGGTCATGCCCAGCAAGTCGGTGATCGCCTCCGGGACCGGGGCGAACCAGCCCATCTTGGCTCCGCGGCCGCCAAATCGGCCCCGGGCGAACAACCTATCGAACTGCTCCCAGGTGATGCGGCCCTCGGCCTTCGCCTCTTCCACGGCCTCCCTCAGGGACGAGAGCAGCGCGTCGGCCAGGTCATCATCGCTCAGGCCCTTCTCTGCTGCGATCTCGGCCAGGGTCTTGCCGGCGGCCTGCTCCGCCGCGATCTCCTCCGGTGTCATCCCCAGCAGATCTGTGATGGCATCGGAGAGGAGCCCAGCTCCGGAGCAGACGCGGTGCCAGACTCCCCCCAGGAACGGTCGTGGCCCGGGCGTGGGCGACGCCTCCGGTTCCTGGGCAACCGCCGTTCCCACCAGGAAGAGGCTGAGCGCCGTGACCAGCAGCGCCACCGCCCCCAACGACAGTGCCTTCTTCATAGGTCGCTACCTCCATCGTTCACTGGACTCACGCTGTGGCTTCCACAACGCTCCTCCAGTGTAGCTGACCTCGATGAAGAAATGGTGAAGCTCCGGTGAGGACGGCGTAAGCTTGGCCGGCCTCTGCGGCCAGGCGGCGGGCCGGGCTCGACTGCCGACGCCAGGCGGGCTATCCTGAGGCCAGCGGCAGACGGATGAAAAGGAGGAGCTCATGGCCGACGAGCGAGCCTACGAGGGGTACACTCTCTTCTGCCACACTCACGAGACCCCCGAGGAGGGCGCCGGCGGAGTGGCCCACATGTACCTGATTGACATGGAGGGCCGGCCGGCGCACGAGTGGACCGCCAAGACGGCAGTCCAATTCCTGCAGCTCCTGCCGAACGGCAATCTGCTCTACTCCACCCGCGACCGCTCCAGCATCGAGCAGGCCGGCCTACGGGAGGTTGACCCCCAGAGCAACGTGGTCTGGTCCTGTCACTGCCGCATAGACCACGATTACCGGGTGCTGGAGAACGGCAACCTGCTCATTCACTGCCTGATGGACAAGATGGTGCCGGAGATTGGACCGGAACTGAAGCGCTGCCCCTACCTGATCGAGATCACCCGCGACAAGAGGCTGGTGTGGGAATGGTTCGGCGAGGAGCACTACCGGGACTTGCAGCGGTTGCTCGAGGGCGACCGCTGGGAGTACGTGGGGCAACGCATCCAGAAGGACTACCCCTTCGACTGGGCCCACAACAACACCACCCAATCCATGCCCGATAATGCCTCCGCTGCGCGAGACAGCCGGTTCCGCGCGGGCAACATCCTCTTCAGCTATCGCAGCCTGGACGTCATCGGGGTGATTGACCGGGACACGGGCGACATCGTCTGGGCCTGGGGCCCAGGGGTGCTGGACGGGCAGCATCAACCCACCATGCTGCCCGATGGCAGAATCCTGATCTTCGACAACGGCACCCGGCGAGGCTGGTCTCGGGTGGTCATCATGGACCCCTTGGCGGAGGAGATCGTCTGGGAGTATCAGGCAGACCCCAGGGAGAGCTTCTTCAGCGCTTACATCTCGGGGGCACAACTCCTGCCCAACGGCAACCTGCTGGTGTGCGAGGGCGCTCCCGGCCGGCTGTTCGAGGTGACGCCGGACAAGGAAGTGGTGTGGGAGTACCGCAGCCCGTACCCTGCCCGGCATGGCATCTACCGGGCCGCGCGCTACTCGCCGGAGTACGTGCGCCCGCTCCTGGGATGAGCGCCGGGGAGCAGGACCAGGGCGCCTCGCCGCCGCGGCGGACTCGGACACCGAGAGAGCCAAGGAGTAGGAGACACGCATGATCGTAGACGTACACACCCACCTGACCGCCGCCGCCATCGGCAGGACCATGGACGGTCCCGAAGAGCCGCCCTTCCCCGCCTACGCCTTCGCCCCTTCCTGTCGGGAGGCGGTGAACAAGGTACCCAACCTGGCCTACCTGGACACGGCCGGGGTGGACATGGCGGTGCTGCTGCCCCTGCCGGTGCCGCCGGGCGCCCAGGTGCCCCCGTTCGTCACTACCGAGACCGTCCTTGAACACGCCCGCGAACACCCGGACCGCTTCATTCCCTTCGGTACCTTCGACCCTCGGCAGCCCGGTCTCGCCTATGCCGACGAGGTGAAACGCCTGGTGGACTCCGGCTGCCGCGGCTTCGGGGAGTGGAAGCCGAACCCTCCGACCGACTCGATGCGGGTAGACGATCCCCGCATACAAGAGGTATACGGCCTCTGCGGCGAGGCAGGCCTGCCGGTGCTGCTCCACCTGGACGACAACATCAACCGGGACATTGACGGGTTCGAGGAGATGGTGCGCGCCTTCCCGCGGACTCGCTTCATTGCCCACGGGCCGGCCTGGTGGGCCCACATGGCGGCCAACCCACCCGAGGGCACCGCCTATCCCGAAGGGCCGGTGGAGGAGCCGGGGCGCGTGGATCAGATGCTGGCCCGGTACCCCAACCTGTACGCCGACGTGTCCGCCGGGTCCGGACTGCGAGCTCTGAGCCGCGACCTGACCTACACCCTGGCCTTCGCCCGCCGGCACTGGCGCCAGCTACTGCTCGGCACCGACTTCCCCTGCCGTAACGGCCGCGCCGGTACCACCTTCGGCGTGGACCGGGCGCACCGGGACCTGATCGAGGAGCTGGACCTCACTCCGGAGGAGCGCAACGCCATCCTCGGGGGGAACGTGCTGCGGATTATCCGCCCGGTGTAGACGCGGAGACGCGGAGAGGGGGAGACGCGGAGAGGGGGAGACACGGAGAGGGGGTGACAGGGAGACGGGGTGATGGGAAGATGGGGAGAGGGGAAAAGGGAGAGAGGGGGTGATGGGGAGGCAGTGAGACGTGAAATCGGGAGTGACGTTCGCATCACCCCTCTCCCTGTCTCCGCGTCCCCGCGTCTCCCTGTCTCCCCCTC
>JABLXR010000072.1 GCA_013178015.1 Anaerolineae bacterium | reverse complement strand
GAAGCCGCGCCAACCCCTCCAGCAGGCTTTCCTCCCCTGTCTCATCCACCATCGCCCCAACCTCAGCCTCAGATTGCCACTAGCATAACATAACTGGCCGCTCCTGTCAGAGCACTGAAAAGCCCTGTCCTGCCCCCAGCGCCTCTTGACACGGTTCGCTCGGCACTGCACTATAAGCGAGGCTTTTCAGGTTGGCGAGTCCCGGCGTCTTCCGGGTGTCCTTCGCCGGGTGCACCTGGCCCAGCCGACGGAACCGCCCCTCGGGAGTTCGCCCGGCCGGTGCGGCATTGCTGGAGGTGACATCAGAGGTGACGCCTATGCCTCCATGGGACCTTCCCTGGGATCCGGGACTGATACTGGACAACTGCTGCCAGGCCCTCGCCGTGCGCACGCCCGAGGGCAAGATCCTCTATGCCAACCCGGCTTTCTGCGCGCTCACCGGCTACAGCCCCGAGGAGCTACCTTCGGTTGACTGGGCTGCCGACCTCACCCCTCCGGAATGGCGAGACCTGCTGGCCCGTGCGGTGCAGGAGCTTCACCGCACGGGCCGCCCCCAGCGCCACGAGCAGGAGTGCATCCGCAAGGATGGCTCGCGCGTGCCGATAGAGGTACTGCTGCACGAGGTGCTGGACGAGCATGGGCAGGTGGCCTACAGCTACGCCTTTGTCACTGACATAAGCGAGCGGAAGCAGACCGAGGCGTTGCGGCAATCGGAGCTGCTGTACCGGACGGTGGCCGAGAGCTCGCATGATTGGGAGATGTGGGTAGGCCCCGAGGATTACTCCTTCTACTGCTCCCCTTCATCGGTGCGCCTCTCCGGGTATGGGCCCAAGGAGTTCGAAGCCGACCGCGGCCTCCTGAGGCGCATCATCCACCCTGACGACTTGGCCCGCTTCGATGAACACGAAGTCGCCAACCACCGGCGTGCTATCGAATTCAGGATCCGCACCCGATTCGGCGAGGAGCGATGGATCGAGCATGTCTGCCAGTCCATCTACGCCGATGACGGTACCTATCTGGGGAGACGCAGTACCAACCGCGATATTACTGACAGGGTGCAGGCGGAGCGAGAGCGCGACCGGTTACTGAAGGAGGTGGAGAATCTGGCTCGTTTCCCGAGCGAGAACCCCGACCCCGTGATGCGGATCGACGCCGAGGGCGTGCTTCTCTACGCCAACCAGGCCGCTGCCATGCTAGGAGGCCGAGAGGTGCCGGGACCGGGCCAGTCGGTTCCGTGGGCATGGCGGCGGGCGATAGATCAGGCTCTCACCACGGGCAAGAAGGTGGACCTGGAGCTGAGGGCGGGTGACCGCATCCACTGGCTGCAGTTTGTGCCGGTAGCCACAGAAGGCTATGTGAATGTCTACAGCCGGGACGTGACCGCCCAGAGGCACGCAGAACACGAGCGCGAGCGGCTGTTGGAGGAGAACCGCAGGCAGCGGGCCTTCCTGGAGGCAGTACTGGATTCCATCGCGGATGCGATACTGGTGCATGACCCCGAGGGCAGGATCGTGCTTCTGAATTCGGCCGCCCAGAGTCTGCTCCAGTACTCCCCGGAGCAGTTGAGTCAGACCTACAGGGAGCGAATCGCTACTCGACTCCTCGTACGAGAGGATGGACAGCCGTACTCGTTGGAGCAACTGCCCGTCGCTCGAGCCTTGCGGGGGGAGACCGTGCGCTCGGAGCTGCTCGGCTTAGGACAGCCTGACGGGGACATCCGCTGGCTGATCTGCAGCGCCGCCCCCGTTCTGGCGTCGGAAGGCCGCCCTCTGGGGGCGGTCGTCGTTTTGGCCGACATCACCGAGATGCGCCGGACCCAGGAACGCCTGGAGGAAGCCCGGGCTCTGGCGGAACGGGCGGTACAGGAGGCCGAGCGTAGGGCGGCCGAGCTTGACGCGGTTTTCGCCACCATCCCTACCGGCGTGATCGTCTATGGGCCCGACGGTCGCATTGTCCGCATGAACGGGGTAGCTGCCCGCTTCACGCCCTACCCTCACCAGGGCGAGGGGCTCTCGGCGCAAGAGCGGGCGAAGATCTACCGGTTTGTGCGCGACGACGGTACCGATCTCCCGCTGCAGGAGTGGCCAGCGGAGAAGGCTCTGCGTGGCGAACTGGTGCAGGAGGAAGTGATCGGGCGGCTGTCTCCTGACGGCCAGACGTTCTGGTCGGTCACCAGCGCCGCTCCTATTCGCTCCGGCGACGGTGCAGTATTGGGGGCTGTCTTGGCCTTTCACGACGTGAGCGAGCTGCGCCGCGCCCGAGAGGCCTTGCAGGAGGCTAACGAAGAGCTGGCGGCAGCAAACGAGGAACTGCAGGTCCAGGCTGAAGAGCTGGCGGTACAGATGGAGGAGCTCACAGCCCAGAGGGACCAGCTCGAGCGGCTGACCGGAGAGCTGGACCTGGAACGCGGCCGCCTCAGGGCGATCGTCGAGAACGCTCCTATGGCGGTCGTGGTAGCAGATGAGCGGGCGCGGGTGGTGATGGCCAATCGCCGGGCGGAAGAGCTGTACGTCCGGCCCGTTCCCTACGGCAAGGACTTCGCTGCCCATGCCTCCCTTAACCTCTGTCAGCCCGACGGCACTCCTTGCGACCCGCGGCAGTTGCCACTCACCCGCTCGGCGCTGGACGGCGAGGTGTGCCGGAATGTCGAACTGGCGATCGTGTGGCCGGATGGACAGCGCCACGACCTGTTGATGGCGACGGCGCCGGTGCGGGATGCCTCGGGCCGGGTGACGGGCGCGGTGGGTGTGTTCGAGGACATCACCAGCCTCAAGGACGTGGAGCGGGAGCGGGAGAACCTGGAGCGGTCCAAGGATCAGTTCCTTTCCGTCATCTCTCACGAGCTGCGCACTCCTCTGGCCTCTATCATGGGGTATAGCGAGCTCCTGCTGACCGGACTGGTGCACGGGCACGACGATGTGCATCGCGAATTCCTCCAGGTGATATTCGACAGCTCAGTCAGGCTGAACCTCCTGATAGATGACCTCCTCGATCTCACCCGGCTAGACCAGCGTACGTTCCAGCTCATGCTCGAGCCCGTTCGGTTAGACAGACTGGCCGAGCAGACACTCGAGCTGATGAAACCTATGGCACAGGAGAAGCAGCAGCTCCTGGAGCTGGAGCTCGAGAGCGATCTGCCGGTCCTCACCGGCGACAGCCAGCGCCTGGGACAGGTGCTGAGCAACCTGATTGGCAATGCCATCAAGTTCAGCCCCAACGGGGCCAGCATCAAACTGCGGTGCTGGGGCACCGGCGACGAAGTCCACATCGAGGTCAGCGACAGAGGCATCGGCATCGCCCCGGAAGACATGCCTCATATCTTCGAGCGTTTCTACCGGGGCACGAACGCAGGTCGGGCGTCGGGCACCGGCCTGGGCCTCTACATCGCCCGGGAGATTGTCGAGGCGCACGGAGGGTGTATCGAAGTGGAGAGTAGGCTCGGTGAGGGCACTACCTTCCGGGTGAGGCTGCCCCGAGAGCAGGCGGGAGGGGAGTAACATTCGGTTCCGAGTTAGCGACGAGGAAGGGTGTAAGCGGCTATGGGCATTGAGGGCAAGAAGGCGTTGGTTGCAGATGACGATCCAGCTATCCTGAGGTTGGTAGCCTACTACCTGGGCGGGATGGGCCTGGCGGTGAGTGTGGCATCGAACGGTCGAGAGGCGCTGGACTCGTTTCGGGCCGATGAGCCCGATATAGTCATTCTCGACGTAATGATGCCGGGGATGAGCGGATGGGAGGTCTGCCGGGCCATCCGGGAGACCTCTGCCATCCCCGTCCTCATGATAAGCGCCCGTCGGGATGAGAAGGACGTGCGACGGAGTCGCGAATGCGGAGCCGATGTGCACCTGTCCAAGCCGCTGCCTCTAAAGGAGCTGACCACCCAGGTGCAAGGGCTGCTGGACAGCGCTAGAGCATAGCACGCTGATGATGCTGATGCTGCGCTGATTCCCGATGATCTCTCGACCCAGTCCTCTCTGATCAGAGTCTCATTAGCGCGGTCAACCTTCCGCCGGCGAGGTTACCGCCACCGGGCCCACCAGCACCCGGTCACCCTCTCCTTTGCCGGCTGTCACGGGCAGGCGCGCGCCCGTGGTGGCATCGTACAGGCCCGTTTCGATCAGGTAGTCCCCCGTGGGTGCGTGGGCATCCACGGTGAAGCAGTGCCGATCGGCGATGATCTCGCCCTCCGCCCAGGAGGTGGTGGGCCGGAGGCCTCCCGCCGGTCGTCCGTCGTGTTGCCCCCAGAGGAAGTTGCCCCGATCGGCGTTATAGGTCTCACCCAGGAGATGCACGAAGACGGTGTAGGACTGATCCACCCGGCGGAGGGCCGCCCACTGTAGGCTGACGCACAGCTCCTCGCCCGCCGCCACTGCCGCAGTGCCCAAGGAAACGCCCTGGAGATGGATGGCTTTGCCGAAGGTGACCTCAACCGGCGTGAACACGCCACCCGACCATTCCGGCGCCGGGTCCAGGCCCTCCACGACCAGAGTCATGATCGCGTCGGCAGCCCCCTGCCAGATCCTCGTGCCGCCGGCAGGCCTGAGCTCGTGGAGGCCCACCTGGCCAGGCAGGAAGCGGTACTCCAGGCGCACTAGACCCTCCTCGGCCCCTTCGTCGCTGGTGGGTTCCGCTCTGAGTACTTGGCCGTCCGGGCCCACCAGTTCCAGGCGGGGGAATGGCGGACCGCCGGACCACCAGGCGTAGAGACGCCACTCCTCGTGCACGCGGGCGCGGCGATAGGGCCACCACAACCCCTCGAACCCGTATCGGTCGCGCACCAGGGCCGGCGCCAGCGATGGAGTAGGCAGGGGCAGGCCGCGGCTGAAGCGAAGCAGTCGATGCTCCCCCAGGCGCCACTGGCTCACCTGGCAGCCTTCCTCTTCGCACCAGCGGGCCAGCTCCCGCTCCAGGGCCAGTCCGGGATCGGCACGGAGGGCGTCCGGAGTGAGGAGCAGCCAGGCTACCTGCCGGTCGGGGAGGAACTGGCCCAGGAACCCGGCGGCCGAGGTATCGTCCCAGCGCACGTCATTGGGCACTCCCTGCCAGCCGCCCGCGTAGTGGTAGGCGAAGACGGGCCAGTCGCTGTCGGTGTGGAGGAACACCAGGTCGTCGGGCCGCCTGTAGGTCTCCAGAGTGCAGGCGGCGGAGCGGTAGTCGTCCTGGGGCACTCTCTGGCGGTAGTACTGGGGCAGGCCGGCCGACAGGCAGAGCAGGCTGCCCGCCAGCAGCACTACTCCTCCCGGGCGCCAACGCCGCCATGCCTCCGCTATCCCCGCGGCCCACAACAGGTAGACGAAGGGCGAGAAGGGGCTCAAGTACCTGGGCTCCGGGGGCGGGCTGTAGAAGAGGCTCCGAGGCTGAGATAGCAGGTAGACCAGCAGAGGAGGCAAGAAGACCCCCAAGAGCAGCACCCAGCGCCCCTGGCGCCTCGGGTGCCGGACGCGCTGCCCGCTGTGCGAAGGCCACAAGGCCAGGATGGAGCACACGAGGAGCAGGGCCGCGGCCAGGCCGAGCAGCGGCGCCTCTCGCTCCAGGTTGACCGCCGTACCGCGGACCAGGGCGCTCCAGTAGGCAATCAGATACGACGCGGGCGACACGGGCTGGGCCGCCGACCAGCTGGTCAGGCGGGGCAAGAACACTGCCAGCCAGGGCACCATCCCCACAGCCACGGCCGCCTGGGCGGCCGGGAAGTGCCACCAGCCCGCCCGGCGCCCTGCTGCCAGGCGCGTCAGCCAGAGGGCTCCGTGCAGAGGCAGGAACAGGGCTGCCAGGGCGTGGGAGTGGAGCATAACCAGCACCGCCACTACGTAGGCTGCTGGCCGACGCCAGTTGCGCCAGGTCCCAAGAAGCAGCCAGGTGGATCCTATCCCGAGGAACGTTACCAGCGAGTACATGCGGATCTGCTGCGGCCAGACGAGGCTAAAGGGAGTGATGGCCACCATGCCGGCCGAGACCACTCCCGCCCCCGGGGAGACAGCCCTGCTCCCCAGCCGAAAGGTGACGGCGACGAGGGCTACCCCCCAGAGAAGCGATAGGAACCGGAGAGCGAACTCGCTCTCGCCGGCGACCAGGCGCCAGTAGTGAAGCAGGACGTAGTACAGGGGAGGATGGACGTCGTAGGCAGTGCGGATGATGGCGTCCGGCACGCTCATGCGCGCCAGCCACACGCCGAAGCCCTCATCCCACCAGACGTTAGCGTCGCCCAGGCGATGCAGCCGCAGCGCGAGGGCCAGGGTGCAGGAGAGGAGCACGGCGAGGCGAGGCAGGTGACGCGTGACGCGTGACGCGTGGATCACGATCCCTCGGCGGCGGCGTGTGGGTCCCGGTGCCTATCGCCCATCATCCCTGCCCTCGACAGCTCACTCCTCACTGGCCCCGGGTCACTTCGGCCGCGACCCGGTCAGGACCACCGCGTCGCCACCGAGCACCAGGGTGTCGGCGGTGGCCGGCATACGGACCCCGTCGGCGGTGTACAGCCCGACCAGCAGTTGGACGCAGCCCTCGCTCCCCTCGGGGAGGTCGAGTTGGTGATGGTCTATGATGTACTCGCCTCTGATCCAGGAATCAGTGGGGGCGCGGCCCCCGTCCGGCTCCTGGTCGCTCTGGGCCAGGATCTCTCCTCCAGCGTCCAGGCAGTGCACGAAGACTTTGTAGCTCCGGTCGGGCTCGCCCAGCGCCTGCCAGTATAGAATCACCCGCAGCCGGCCACCCTCGGGCTGTAGGTCGTACCCAATGAGCCGGGCCTGATCCTGGTCTGTGGCGCGGTCGCGGAAGGTGGCCGCGAGACCGATCCCGGGCCGGGGGCGCTCATATAGCCTAGTCCGTCCCTGCACTTCCAGGACCGACAGTTCCAACTGACGCGTGAGAGGAGGCCAGCCCCAGCGAAGGAGGATGCCCTCGCTTTCCAGCAGGAGGCGGTAGGTGCCGGACTCCAGTCGGGCGGGCAGGGTGACGGCCAGGTCCTGCCTGAGTAGGCCGGAAGGTCGGGTCCCTCCTAGCTCTAAAGCGACAGGTAGCTCGGCAGCCGTGCCGCCGCCCCGGCGGGTCAGGCGAAGCATCAGCGAAGTGGAGTCCCTGCTCCAGGGGCGGGAACGCCACAGCAGTCCCAGGGGCAAAGTCTCTCCGACGCGGGCCTGGGTCCGAGGCGCGAGGCTCACTCCCACAAGGCGGGTGCCGTCGCTCAGCCAGGTTGCTGCCGGCCGCAGGCCCCACTCCGCGGCCGGCCGCTCGCCGGGGCTGGGGGGGACCTGAGCCGACCCCAGGCCTGCTTGCCCCCGCTGGGCGCCCGTCTCCGGCGAGTAGACCACCACCGAGACGTCCACGGTGCCTCCCGGGTCGCCCACGGGCATCTCCAGCAGATAGTAGTCTTCGACCACCTCCCCAGGTCGCCAGAGGGGGGTAGGATAGGCATTGTGGACCGGCTCAGCATCAAGCGCCGCCACCACTTGGCCGTCTCGGCTCGCCCGGGCAGAGATCTTCAAGGGCTCGGACAACCCGTGGGGGGCGTTCCAGCGCAGGTGCAGGCTCAGGTTGGCCCGGCCGCGGTGCTCGCCCACGGTCCACTGCCAGCCGACCAGTCGCAGACCCGGAGCCACTTCGGTACCGGTGCCCTGTTCCCCGCTCTGGGGACGGGACACGCGGATGAGTTCGCCCGCGGCGTCCAGGGCGAACGTGCGACCCACGCCGGGGAGCGGCCGAGTCAGGTAGGTAGTGCGCCCGCGGCTCACCAGCCAGCTCACCGTGTCCAGGCGGACGCGCTCGTCGTCAGCGGCCACCAGCTCCGTGCCCGGTGCCAATCCCTCGGACACCTGGAAGTAGCGCATGAGGGTGGTCTCGCCCAGGATGCCGACGACGACGCTGCCGGGCTCGGCCGAGGAGAGCCAGGCGCGGCCCAAGCGAGCCACCGACCAGGCTTGAGAACGGTCCTGCTCCGGCCAACGGTAGGGCAAGGGGGCCAAAGCGATCAGGAGAACCAGGCCGGGAAGCAGGTGCCCCCCGGCCGCCAGGCCCGGCCGCAGGCGGCCCAGGACACGGCCGGCCCATCGGCGGAGGGCGTCCGTGCCCTGCGCCAGCAGAATGCCGGTAAGCACGAAGGAGGGGAGGAAGAAGACCTCGTAGTCGGCCACCCGGTACGAGAGGGCAAAGGCCAGGTTGAGTGCCAGGGTCAGCCCCAGCAGCAGCACCGGTCCTCGGCGGCGAAGGAGCACGGCCAGGCCGAGCAGCGCCAATGCCAGGGCGAGCGGTCCGAACTGGTCCAGAAAGAGCTCCAGGTATGCGCTCGCATCCCGGGGCGGGATACCGGGGGCCTGACCGGCAAGGAAGACGTTGTAGCCGGCACCGGTCACGTGGTTAAGGAACCCGGCGGGCGAGTTGACGTAGGTGCCGTCCAGGGAGGAGGTGAACATCCCTCGTAGAGGGAGATAGGCGTAGAGAAGGAGCGGCGCCAGAGCCAGTCCCGCCAGCCGCCGCCAGTGCCGTACCCGGAATCTCCGGCCGAAGGCCCACCATAGGTAGGCCAGCAGCGCCGGGAGGAGGAGGAAGGACATACGGTGATGCGTTAGGCTGAGGCCGAAGACGACCGCCAGGGGATAGGCGCGCCTCACCCCCGTTCGCCAGCGGGACTGAGCCTCACCCGCCCAGAGGGCCAGCCACAGCACCACCACGACGAAGGCGGTATGGAGAGTGTACACCTCGGCAATGGTGGATTGGGACCACAGCACCGGCGAAACGCCCACGGCCACCGCTCCCGCAGCCGCCGCCAACCGCCCGCAGGTCAGTTGCCGCCCGACCCCATACAAGCCGGCCACGGTGACCGCCCCGAAGAGGGCCGAGAGTAGGTTCACGCCCTGCGCCGGCTCCGCCCAGGGCAGCCGGGTGACTAACCATCCCAGAAGGGTGTAGAGAGGGTAGCCGGTGGGGTGGGCGATCCCCAGGGTGTAGGCCACCACCTGGAACTCGAGGCTATCATCGAACACGGTGGCCACCGAGGGGGCCGCCGTGAGCCCGTACAACAGCAGGAATGCCATCCCCAGGCCCACGGTAGCGGCCACATCCGCACCGGCGGGGCGCCAGTTGGCGGCCGGCGACGCCCTGGGCCTGGTCGGCCGTCTGGCCTTTCGCACGCTTCTCTCACCGAGCTGGAGTGGAGTCAAGTGTAGTGGAGTTTATGTCGCCCAACAAGAGAGGGGGAGAAGGGGAGACAAGGAGAGGGGGAGAGGGGGAGACGGGAAGTCAGTGCCCCCAGGCGCGGAGTGGCTCCTCAGTGGCGCGTGCTCTTTGTCGGGGCCTCCTCGCGCGCGGGCGCGCGAACTCCTGATGCTCGGGGCGTGGGCGTCGAGAGGCAGCGCGGGGGCGGGCATCTCCTCGCCGGGCGGAGCCCTGCCCTCAGAGCCCCCGCGATCATGGCAGTGGGCACCAGTCCCAGTAGACGGCCTCCGGGCTGTAGCGGCCGTGCGGGGGCTTGGATTCGTCCGGGTGGCCCACGGCGATCAAGCAGTGTACTGCCAAGTTGCTCGGCAACCGCAGTATCTCGCGGACCTTCTCCTGGTACTCCTGCCGCTGGTAGATCCCTATCCACACCCCGCCCAGGCCCATGGCCTGAGCCGCCAGCAGGATGTTCTCGGTGGCGGCGGAGCAGTCGTCTACCCAGAATTGGGTGTCCTCCGGGTCGGCGCACATGGCGAAGGCCACAGGCGCCTCGGAAACCATGCGGGCATAGCGATGCACCTGGCTCAGCCGTCGGCGCTGTCCCTCATCCTGGACCACCACGATCACCCAGGGGCGGACGCCGTTGCCCGAGGGAGCAGCCATGGCCGCATCCAGCATAGCCTCGATCTGATCTCGACTCACCGCCTCGCCCGTATAGCGGCGGATGGAGCGGCGCGCCAGTATGGTCTGAAGCACCGGCCGTGCGTCGTTCATTCCTACCTCCTGGCGTGTGTGTCAATCCGGCGCGTCGTTGACTCGGATCGAGTGGCAGTGTATAGTGGCGCCCGACCGCTGACAACCACGGTCGGTACGGAGGCACATGGCACAGGAGGCCCAGACTGTGATGCGCGGCATAGCGGCCTGGTGGCTGACCACAGGGCTACGCATCACCGTCATCCTTATGGTCGCCGGAGTCACCTGGTACGCCGTGCAGACGTGGCTTGAGCGGCTGGTGATGCGGGTGCCGTTCGACTCGGACGACCGACGGGAACGGGCCCGCACGTTGGCACGGGCGGTTCGGGCGGTGCTGGGAGCAGTGATCGTCGCTGCTGCCACCCTGAGCATACTCAGCGCCCTGAACATCCCAGTCGGCCCTTTGCTCGCCAGTGCCGGCATCACCGGCTTGGCGATCGCGGTTGGTTCGCAGGCTCTGGTACGCGACTTCGTCGCCGGCGTCTTCATCCTGGCAGAGGGGCAGTTCTCCCTGGGCGATGTGATTCGCGCCGCTGGAGTCACGGGAACGGTGGAGCGCATCACCATGCGGACCGTCTGGCTGCGAGACCAGCAGGGCCAGGTGCACGTGGTGCCCAACAGCGCCATCACCGTGATGTCCAACCTGACGAGGGAGTGGTCTAGAGGGGTCTTGCGGCTGACCTTCGCCCTGGATCACGACTTACGCGAGATCCAGCGGGCGCTGGAGGCGATGGCCGACCGGCTCACCCTCCAGGAGGGACTGTTCGGCGGTTTCCTGGAGCCTCCGTTGGTAGTGGGTCCGGTGGATTTCACCGCCAAGGCGGTGTCCTTCGAGTTGACTGTCAAAGTTCTGCCGGCTCAGCTGCACACGCTGGAGCGGCGTATGCGGCTGGTGGCGCTGGAGGTGGTCCGGGAGCGGGAGTTGAGCCTGGTGTGAGGCCGATGGGCTACCCAGGCAGCAGTGCACCTATACCGGATTCAGGGCGGCATCGGTGAACCCCGGGGGCAGTGCCATTTTCCCGCCCCGGGCTTGGCTCCACATAGGCCATTGAGGGGGGTTGATGAAAGTTGTCCTGGCGGTGACGACCAGTGAAGGCGCCGATTCCATCGCTGACGCCCTCAAGGAGCAGGGGTTCCGCGTGACCATCATGAGCAGCATGGGTGGCTTCCTGCGCCGCAAGAGCGCTACTCTGCTGATCGGCGTGCAGGACGAGCAGGTGGACCAGGTGCTGGAGATCATCAGGGAGAATGCACCGGCTCCCGAGAGCGCTGGCCGCTCGGGATTGCTGGGCGTGGTCCGGGAGCAACAGCCTGAGGTCCGCACTGCTGCCCTCGTGGTGGACATGGACCGCTTCGAGCACTACCGCCCCTGAGCCGGACGCGTATCCGCTGTCCCTTCTAGAGAGGAATCATGGTTCGTAAGCCAAAACGCAGCAAGCAGAAGCCCTCCGGCATCAGCAAGCGCGCCATCATCTTCTACGTCATTAGCATCCTGGTCATCATCAGCATGGCTGTCGGGCTGGTCATCTCCGTGCTGGTGCCGTCACGCCCGGCGCCTTTCCCCATGGCTCTCTTCTCGCTGGGGGTCGCACCCCTCATCTGAAACGCAGCCAGGTGCCCGGCTGCGGCCCCGGAGGTGCAAGGTGAAGATCGGTGTGATCATGTCGTCTTTCCGTGTGCCCGCCTATGAGGCTCTAGCCAAGGCAGCCGATGTCGGAGCGGATGGGGTGCAGCTACGCAATGAGCGGGGCGAGCTATCGCCGGACGAGCTGGACGCCGAGGGCCGCCGCCGGCTGCGCCAGGAGCTAGGCCGGCTGGGGTTGGAGATCTCCGCACTGTGCGCCGACTATGGCAGGAGCTACGCCCAGGCCAAGCAGCTAGGATGGCTGGTCCCATCCATGAAGAAGGTGGTAGACCTGGCCAACGACCTGGAGGTGGGTGTCATCACCACCCACATCGGGGTGGTGCCTGAGGACCCTGACGATCCCGCTCGGGCCGCCATGGCGGAGGCCCTGAGCGACGTCGGCGGCTATGCTGGTGAGCGCGGCGTCAAGCTGGCCACGGAGACGGGCCCGGAGTCACCGGCGGCGCTGGCCCAGTTTCTGCGAGAGGTGGACAGCCCCGGCCTGGCGGTGAATTACGACCCGGCGAACCTGGTGATGAATGGCTTCGATCACCTGGCGGGTGTCGGGATCCTGGCTCCCTGGATCGTGCACACCCACGCCAAGGACGCCGTTCGACATCCGGACGGACGCAAGGAGGAGGTGCCACTGGGCGAGGGCAGCGTGGACTTCCCCACCTACCTGAGAGCCCTGCGCCAGGTGGGCTTCGACGGTTACTTGACGGTAGAGCGCGAGGTGGGCGACGACCCTGAGCGCGACATCCGCGCCGCCGTCAGCTTCCTGAAGGGGCTGGACATTCGATAGCTCCTCGACTGAAGTCGGGCCTATAGGGCGCTACTGCGCCGGGCGTCCCCCTGCGGGGACGCGACATCCGTCCGCGCAGGCGGACGGTCAGCCGCAGGCTCGATAGCCCCGACCTCGGTCGAGGGCGACCTTGGGCACACAAGTGCCTGATCAGCGTTCTATCCTAGTCCCTTCATCGAGAGCACGCCCCAGGAGGGTACGTTCGAGCAGGCCGGGCTGCAGGCCGCTCACCAACTGGATGGTGAGGCCGGGTTGGCGGGCGGCCAGGTCGTACATCCGACGCACCTTGTCGGCCATGCCGCCGGTCACGTCGGCGCCGCGCGCCCCTCCCAGGTGACGCAGGACCTCCTCGTAGTTGGCCGACGTCACCTGGGAGTAGAGAGTGGCCCCGGGATCGAGGTTGGGATCGGCGCTGTAGACACCGGCTACCGCGCCTGCCAGGACCATGCGCGCCGGGCGCAGTGGCGCGGCCAGATAGATCAACACCTGCTCGGTGGAGACGATGGTCCCGCCCCACTCCTCGTCCAGAGCCACATCCCCGTGGACCACTGGCAGCGCCCCCCGACTCAGGAGGGCGGATATGGTCTCGACGTCCATGCGCAGCAATTCCCCCGCTCGGGCCCACGCCGTGGCCGACGGAGGAACGGACACAGCCGGCAGCTCCTCCTCGAGCAGGGCCTGAACCACCAGGCAGTTGAGCCGGCGGGCGGCGTCGGCTACCCGGGCGTAGCCGTACCAGTGCTCCGGCCCGCGGACGCCCTGGCGGGTGCCGTACTGGCGGGCCACGGCGTGCCCGTAGGAGCCCGATCCGTGGCCCACTACCAGCTGCAGGCCCCGCTCCCAGGCGGAGGCGATCTCCCGGGCGCATCGGGCGATGATGTCGGCGCGGGCGGTGAGGGGTCGGGTCTTGTCGGTGATAAGGGACCCGCCCAGCTTGAGGAAGGCCAGCTCAGCCAATGGTTACCCTATCTCCCTCGATGCGTATTCGGTCGCCAGTGCGGATACCCTCGGTGTTAACCCCGTCCACCACCGGAATGTCGGCCATGATGGCCCCCAGCGCCACGATGGGCTCGCAGTCCTCCAGGACCATGCCGACGGGCGCTACTCCGTTGCGCGCCAGGGCGTAGATGACGTAGGAGCCCACCGTGCTGCCCTTGCCCCGAGGGAAGACCAGCACCCGGCCGGCGATGCTCTCCCCTTCTAGCGGATGCCCCTTCTCGCGCACCACCCCCGTCTCCGGGTCCACCCCGCCGAAGAAGCCGATGGGCTCTGGCGACACCAGGGCGACGCCCTCGGCCCTGCCCTCCTTGATTGCCCGACCGCGAAGCGTGCGGCTCATTCCCACCGTCCCCGCACGGCTGCCTCCAGGCAGCGCTCCAGGGTCCCGAAGCGCACCGCCACCCCCTGGTGGCAGGGCAGATAGCAGGCCGCCTTGGCCGAGTCGGTGGCCACGGCGGTGATTCCCATGCTCCTCAGGGGCGCTACCACCACGCAGGTATCGGAGACCAAGCGGGCGCCGGCAGCTTCCAGCTTGGCCGCCAGACCGGTCTCCCGGGCGCGATCGGCCACGGCCCTGCCTACCATGAGCCACAGAGGGACGGTCAGGCGGCGCCTCTCGAGGTAGCGGGCCACCTCCTCCAGTTGTTCCAGAGAGGCGTGCGGGCACCCGGTGGCCACCAGGTCCAGGTGAGTAGCTTGCCCGTCGAGGGAGCCATAGACAGGCTCGAGCGACAGAATGGAGGCCGGATGGACGTCCGGAGGATGCACCATTCCGGCTCGAGCCTCGGCTGTCAGGCCGGCGACGTGGAAGAGGGCCACGCTCCCCGCGGCCGCGGCGGCGGCGCCCAGGGAGCGCAGGCCATCCCGCAGCCGGGCCGGGTCGAGCCGGGAGACGGACTCGGCCGCCTTGCCCGAAAGGACGATCCAGGGCACCCCACGGCAGCTTCGCCCGATCGCCGCTCCGAGGGCCCCCCAGTCGGCGGCAGTCTCCAGCGGGGCGGTGACCTCGTAGGCCTCTACCGGCAGGCGGGCCTCGTCCCGGTGCAGGCCGTAGTCGCCGGTGCGGCCCACAATGGCGGCGGCTAGCGCGCCCGGACCGCCCTCGCGGTTGGTGCGGGCTCCGAGCACGGAGTTGGCGTAGGCCACCGCCGAAGACTCGCTCCACGCCAGGTGGTCGCCCAGGCGGGGACTCTCCTCCAACAGATAGGGAGCGCAGGTGCAGGTGAGCTGCACACCCAGGCGAGCGTAGGCCGCGACGATGGCCTGCTGCTTGGCGGCGAACTCCTCCGGCGTGCCCATCTCCCGCCAGGCGCGCAGGTCCATGCCCGCCGGGTTGAGCAGGGCGGGGACACGGGCGCGTGCCCCTTCGTCGGCCCACTGGCGCAGGAACTCCAGCCCGGCATCGCCTATGTTGGCATAACTGACGCCGGCAACCTGGGCACTCTTGATAGGCACCAGGCGGGCCGCGCCGTAGATGCGCGCCAGCGCCACCACCATCTCCAGAGCGCGCTGCACCCCCGGCCCCTGCTCGCCCGCCAGCATGGAGTGTTCTTCGGCGGTCAGGTGTAGGGGTCTCACCGCAGAGACCGCAGCGGGGGAGAGAGGAGGAGACGCGGAGAGGGGGAGAGGGGGAGATGCGG
>JABLXR010000071.1 GCA_013178015.1 Anaerolineae bacterium | reverse complement strand
TGGCCCTCAACCTCCTGCGCTCCCTAGGCTTCCCCCTTGTCCCCGACGCCATCCGTCACCTGCGTCTCCACCCTGAAGCCAGCCTCGCCCTCCTCACCCAACCATAGGAGGGTTGAAAAGCCCTGGTTCCAGGCCACTGGGCCTTGCCCCGAGCGGGAGAGAGGGCTATAATGCCGCAACTTGGCAGGTGTTCGGGGTGCAGAGCCTGACGATGCCTGCGCACGGGGTAGCGTGGCGGATCTCCAGGGGGCAATGCGGCTCTGATCCGGGCGCCCGCCGACCATTCTGGCACGGTTGTAGAGGGGGAGAACGATGAAGACGACCCGTCTCGTCAGCGCGCTGATGGTCCTTGCTCTGCTCATCGTCGCCTGTACCGGGGCTACTCCTGCGCCTGCTGCAGGGCCGTCGGTCCAGGTCGAGGACGAGTGGGGGGTGGTGACGGTCGCTAAGGGAGATCCGATACGCATTGGGTTGGGAGCAGCCCTCAGTGGTGCCGGGCTGGACATACTGGGGATAGACGAGCAGCGCGGAGCGGAACTGGCCATTTCCGACAAGGGCACCATCATGGGCTTCGAGATCGAGCTGGTGGCCGAGGACGACGTGTGCTCAGCTGAGGGCGGGATCACCGTCGCGAACAAGTTCGTGTCGGACCCCAGTATCGTGGCCGTGGTGGGTCAGATGTGTTCCAGCGGCTGCCTGGCGGCGATGGACATCTACCAGGAGCACGGATACACTATGGTTTCGCCCTCCTGCACTGCCGTGGTCCTTACCACCAGGGGCAACGAGTCTTTTCACCGTGTCTGCTGGAACGACGCCATCCAGGGGCCGGCTGCTGCCAAGTTCCTGCGTGAGGAGGTGGGAGTCGAGACTGTAGCCACCGTGCATGATGGTAGCCCGTACGGCGAAGGTCTGGTGAACGAGATGGCCGCGGCTTTTGAGGCTGCCGGCGGCACGGTGGTGGCCCGCGAGGCGGTCAACGTGGGTGACACGGACATGCGCCCGCTCCTCGAACGGATCAAGTCCGCCGGGCCGGAAGCCATCTACTTTGGCGGGTTCGTGGCCGAGGGGGCCTACCTGGCGAGCCAGCGGGTGGACGTGGGCATGGAGGACGTGGTGTTCATGGGGGCGGACGGCATCCTGGCCACGGACTTCATCAGGGCCGCTGGTGAGGCGGCGGAGGGGGTGTATGCCAGCGCCGCCAACCCGGCGGAAGCCGGTGCCGGCATGGAGAAGTTCCTGGCCGATTACGAGGCGGCATACGGCGAGAAGCCACCGGCGCCGTTCCACGCGCACGCTTACGACGCGGCTATGGTCATCATGAACGCCATCGAGAAGGTAGCCCAGGTTGACGCCGAGGGCAATCTGCTGATCGGCCGCAAGGCCCTCAATGAGGCCATCGGCAGCACCGCCAACTACCAGGGCCTCTCGGGCGTGATCACGTGCGACGAGGTGGGCAACTGCGGCACCGGCACCGTGGCCGTGTCACAGGTTCGGAACGGGGCCTTCGAAGTGATCTGGCCGAAGTAGGGGGCCGTGACGGAAGCGCGAGCCAAGTCCCCGGAGGCAGGTGCAGTGAGCCTGCCTCCGGACTCGTGGGGTAGACGGACGTGGCGCGGGCTGTCGGGCCCTGTTGATGTCACCCGCTGGGTAGTCACGGGCATCGGCCTCCTCATCCTGCTGTTCGTTATTTGGCGGCTGGTGGCCAATCTGAGTGCGGGCACGTACGGGCTCTCCACCTACGCCAGCCAGGTCGTCTTCGGGCTAGCCCAGGGGGGCATCTACGCGCTGATAGCCCTGGGCTACACCCTGGTATACGGCATCCTGTTCATGATCAACTTCGCCCACGGCGAGATATTCATGGGCGGGACCTATATCGGCTTCTTCGTGGTCAATGCCTTCGCCCAGTCGGGCTTCCTGACGTCGCATCCTGTGCTGGCGCTGCTCATCACCGTGCTAACGGCCATGCTCACTTCAGTGACTCTGGCCGTGGGGCTGGAGAGGATCGCCTACCGCCCGCTCCGGCGGGCTCCCCGGCTGGTACCGCTGATAACGGCCATCGGCGCTTCCCTATTCCTGCAGTACGCCTTCAGAGGCCTTTTCGGTACGGGAGTCAAGGTATACCCGGACACCCACTTGTACCTCGCCGGCATCGATCTGATGGGGGGGCGGTACACAGTGGGCGGTGTAGTGGTGAGGCCCATATACTTCGTCGTCTTCTTCCTGGCCGTGGCCTTGATGCTGGCTCTCTACCTCTTCGTGCAGAAGAGCAAGATGGGCAAGGCCATGCGCGCGGTAGCCGAGGACAAGGACACGGCGGCCCTCATGGGCATAGACGTGGACCGGGTGATCGTCATGACGTTCGTGCTAGGGGCGGCCCTGGCCGGTGCCGCTGGCGTCATGTATGCGCTCTACAACAAGCAGGTCACCCATACCATGGGGTTCATCCCGGGCATAAAGGCTTTCACCGCCGCCGTGCTGGGCGGCATCGGCAACGTGCCGGGGGCCATGCTGGGCGGGTTCTTCCTCGGCCTGGCAGAGTCTACATTCCCCACCTTGTTGGGTCTCGATGCCCAGCTGAAGGACGTCATCGCCTTTGGGCTCCTGGTGTTGGTGCTCATCTTCCGGCCGACGGGGATACTTGGCGAAGTTCTGAGCGGGAAGAGGGCCTAGAGAGGAAAGACCCGAATGGGGATGAACGGGCGCGGGCCTGTCAGAGTGGGCTTGGGGTCCTCCCTTCGTAGCGGCGCGATGCTGGGGGGAGTGCTTGTCTTCGTGGCCTTGATCGGCGCCCTGACAGCCTTCGCCCGGGAGCCAGTGGTGCGCGGAGTGCTGAGCCTTACGCAGTTGCTGCTGGCCTTCGGCGCTCTGTACGCCGGCCGCGTGGGGGCGTCCTCCTCCCGCGCCGCCGCCCCGCGTTCTGGCGCGGCGTTGATGTCGGGGGCGGTCTCGGGTGCCGTCGCGATGGCGTTCCTGGCTGGCCTGGCCATCGTGGTGGCCAACGTGAACATGCGCGGGGTCTTGGTCAACGCTACTCCGCAGCTGGTAGCTGTCCTTACGTACGATCGTGGCCTGATCGGGGGCGCGGCCCTGTCGGTGTTGATCGGGGCGGTCCTGGGGGCGGGTGGAGCCGCCTGGTCTGCGGTTCCCGCCGCAGCACGCAAGGCGGTGCTGCTGGGGATGAGCGCGGTGGTGGTCGTGGGGGTGCTGCGGGACAAGGGACTGGCGCTGCCGGAGGCCCTGGTCCTGGGGCTCGCCTTGGGCGGAGCCGCGTATGCTCGGGAGCGCTTCGGTGCCACGGCGGCACGCCGGTACCAGCGGTTCCAGAAGCGGAACGAGACGATGGTCAGGCTGGTGAGCTGGACGGCGGCGATTGTGGCGCTTTTGCTGCTGCCGCAGGTGCTGGGAACGTACGGCACTAGCGTGCTCGACCTGGTGGGGCTCTACGTCCTGATGGGGCTGGGGCTCAACATAGTGGTGGGCTATGCTGGGCTTCTGGACCTGGGCTACGTGGCCTTCTTCACCATCGGGGCCTACCTTACCGGCCTATTGACCTCCCCTTCCGCATCCACCAATCTCGGCCTGTCGTTCTGGGTTGCCTGGCCTGTGGCCATGTTGGGTGCGGCGAGCGCCGGAGCCCTGCTCGGCATACCGGTGTTGCGCATGCGGGGGGACTACCTGGCCATAGTGACCCTGGGGTTCGGCGAGATCATCCGCATCTTGGTCATGTCGGACACGCTCAAGAGCGTGTTAGGTGGCGCTCAGGGGATCATCGAGATCCCCGGCCCTTCCATAGGTGGGTTCACCTTCGTTCGGCCGCAGCACTTCTACTACCTCATCCTCTTCGGCTGTCTGGTGGCCGTCATGGTGTCACGGCGTGTGAGCGATTCCCGCGTGGGCCGGGCCTGGATGGCCATCCGTGAGGACGAGGATGTGGCGGAGGCCACCGGCATCAATCTGGTGAAGTACAAGCTACTGGCCTTCGCTCTGGGAGCATCCTTCTCCGGCATAGGCGGAGCTATCTTCGCCTCCTGGGTGCATTCGGTGTTTCCCAACTCCTTCACCTTGTTGGTCTCCATCAACATCCTCAGTCTGGTGATCGTCGGTGGGATCGGCAGCATTCCCGGGGTCATATTGGGGGCGTTTGTCTTGGTAGGGTTGCCCGAGGTGCTGCGGGAGTTCGCCGACTTCCGCATGCTCTCCTTCGGGGCGCTTCTGGTGGCCATGATGTTGGCACGGCCGGAGGGCCTCTGGCCGGCGCAGCAGCGGCGCCGTGAGTTGCGGGAGGAGGCAGCGGAGGCGTGAGGGAGGGAGGCGATCACAGGATCTGCTTGAGCGCCCGTCGGGTGACCAAACGGTTCGGCGGCCTAATGGCGGTGGACTCGGTGACCCTGGACATACCCGAGAGGACCATCGCCAGCGTCATAGGGCCGAACGGCGCTGGCAAGACCACATTCTTCAACTGCGTTACGGGCCTGTATACTCCCGAAGAGGGCGACATTCTCTTCCAAGGGCGGTCCATAGTCGGGTACCGGCCCGACAGCATCGCCGCGATGGGCATTGCGCGCACCTACCAGAACATCCGGCTGTTCCGGGCCATGACTGCCATAGAGAATGTTCTGGTGGGACAGCACGTGCACCTGCGCTCGGGCGTGTTTGGGGCCCTGTTTCGCCCTGCGAGCACGCTGATGGAGGAGGACCGCGCTCACGCTGAGGCGCTGGAGCTTCTCGACTTCGTGGGCCTGGGCGGCCGCGGCGATGTGGTGGCCCGCAACCTGCCCTACGGGGACCAGCGACGGCTAGAGATCGCGCGGGCGCTGGCCTCGCGGCCCAAGCTTCTGCTGCTCGATGAGCCGACGGCAGGAATGAACCCCCAGGAGACGGAGCGGCTGATGCGGTTCCTCGAGCGGCTCCGGGACGAGCTGGGCCTGACCGTGCTGCTGATCGAACACGACATGCGGGTGGTCATGGGGATCTCCGATCAGGTCTCGGTCCTTCACTACGGCACCAAGATCGCCGAAGGCACGCCCAGGGAGGTGCGCAACAACCCGCACGTGATCGAAGCCTACCTGGGAGTGGCGAGCGACGATGGCCAGGCTTGACGTCGAGGGCATACACACCTTCTACGGCGGTATCGAGGCTCTCAAGGGCGTCTCACTTCACGTCAACGAGGGCGAGATCGTCACCCTCATCGGAGCCAACGGGGCGGGGAAGACCACCACGCTGAACACCATCTCCGGGCTGCTCAGGCCGAGGGAGGGCCGTGTCCTGCTGGATGGCGAGGTGATCAGCGGCCTGGCGCCTCACGCCGTCGTAGCTCGAGGCATATCCCAGGCACCCGAGGGCCGCCGGATATTCTCTCGCCTCAAGGTGATCGAGAACCTGGAGATGGGTGCCTTCCTGCGCCGGGACAAGGCAGGCATCGCCGCCGACATGGAGCGGGTGTTTGAGTTGTTCCCTCGGCTGGGCGAGCGTCGGAATCAGGTAGGCGGCACGTTGTCGGGTGGTGAGCAACAGATGCTAGCCATCGGCAGGGCCCTCATGGCGCGGCCGAGTATCCTGCTTCTGGATGAGCCCTCCATGGGGCTGGCTCCTCTGCTGGTGCAGGAGATATTCCGCATCATCCGGGAGATCAACGAGGAGGGCACCACGATCCTCCTTGTGGAGCAAAACGCCCACATGGCCTTCTCAGTGGCCTCGCGCGCCTATGTTCTCCAGGGCGGGACGATGGTGCTCGATGGGCCGGCGGAGGAGGTGGCTCGGAATCCAGAGGTCCGCCGGGCATACCTGGGCGAGGGGTGACGGGCATTCTCTGGCCGGTGCTGGTGGCGGGGGCGATACTGCTGCTAGGCGCTTTCGCTTACTGGCTGCTGGTGCTCGCCGAAGGTGCATATCTCGGACCCAGGGTCGTCTGCAAGCTCTACGACTGGACTGCCTCCCGCTACGACAGCATCAAGAGCTTCGATCCATTCTACGAGCAGCGCTTCGTGGGCGAGCCTTTGGCCATCGCGCTCGCAGGCCGAGGCCAGCCTCTGGTCCTGGATGTGGCCGGCGGCACCGGGCGGCTGCCCCGAGCCCTCTTCCCAGTCGCCCCCAGCTTCTCTGGGGTGGTGGTGGAGCTCGACCGGGCCAGGGCCATGCTAACTCAAGGCCGTCGAGCTCTCGCCGGCCGGGAGATGCGGGTGGCGTACGTGCAGGCCGACGCACTCTGGCTGCCCTTCCCCGATTCCACCTTCGACGCGGTGGTGTCTCTGGAGGCTCTCGAATTTCTCCCCGACCTGCGAGTGGCGCTGGCGGAGATGGCGCGGGTGCTGCGGCCGGGAGGGCTTCTTATGATCACCAACCGCAAGGGATGGGCGCGCTACTACATGCCGGGCCGGGTGCGGCCTCTGCCCGAGGTGCTGGGTGTGTTGAGGGAGCTGGGACTGCCGCAAGCGGAGAGCTCGGTGTGGCAGGTGAACTATGACCTCGTCTGCGCCGTCAAAGGCAGCCAGCGGGAGCCGGAAGCCCGCGCCGTTAGGCTCTCCAGGAGAGGGTAACTGCCGCCCGCCACCGCTCCTGATCTCCCTCCGCCAACGGCCACATCAGGACTATCCGGGTCCCCTGGTACACTTGTTCCGCGCCCAACTCCGTCCGGTGCTGGCTGAACAGGGGATGTACCAGCACGTGGGCGGCGGGGCCGAGATCGAGGTCGACCACCAGGCGTCCTGGCCCGGCGCACAGCTTCAGGCCGTCAACCACACCCAGATCCGCCGGGTCGGTCAGGCTGGAAGCCTCGCCGGAGGTCGACACCTTGCCGCTGGTATGGGCACCTGGGGGGAGCGCCAGGCTTACCTCGGTGGCCAGGAACAGGGGGGCGCTTAGGCCTTGGTGCCCAGCCAGGGAGTAGGTCACCCGCAGGCAGCGTTCGCCGGCCGACACGGCATAGGCCTTCTCTACTGAGATCTCTGATTCGTGCCCGGCGACGGCCATCAGCCCCTCGTGCCGGGCGATGACCTGTCCCCGCGATCCTTGCGTCAGGCCCTCGAGCCGGAAAGGCCGCCGAGTGAGGTGGCTGCTATCGGCCCATGCCTCCTCGATCACCTGCGCCAGCGTCTGCGGTTCAGCGACGAAGTGGTCCACGAACGCTCGCCGAAGAGGGACGGCGTCGTAGTCACTCTCCTCGCCGCCCGGGGACGAATAGGACTCGCGGTACGGAGCGAGGGTGTTGAGCAGGTTGATGGGCCCCGTCCGCAGGTCCCATTCGAACAGGTGGCCTCCCAGGGGATGGACGAACGCTGCCTGCTCGGTGCTGCTCAGGCACCACTCGGCCAGTCCGTCAGCATCGTAGTCCTCATGCCGCAGAGCTACCTCGCTCGGTCCCACGGGGTCGGCGATGGCATCGGCTGCCACCAGGTGGGAGAAGACGGCGTGACGGATGTGGTAGAGGTAGATGCCTCCGAACACGCCGTGCCAGTAAGGGCAGTTGCACTGTCCCCGCCAGAGGTGATCGAGAGCGGCCTCTTTTCCGGGCCCGGGAGGCAGCGCGTGAACCCGGCGGGAGATGGTGATGCCCCGCTGAAGCATGAGGTTGGCCTCAGAGTAGCGGGTCAGGAATCCGCGCCAGTGACCGAGGCGCACGAACCGGGCTGCCGCGCCATCGGCCTGGTCTCGGGCGCGACGCACTCGCTGCTGGATGGCGGGGGTCAGAGACCAGTCCTCCATCTCCGGGTAGCTGGCGCTAGGAATGTAGATCCGGCGACGCTGGGGAACGGCGGCCAGGTAGTCTGCGGGGGTGTCGAGCTGCAGCCAGTCCTGGTTCTGCTCGACCGCTTCGAGGAAGCGTTCTAGCCAGCCTTCCTCATAGCAGAGGCGGTGCGTGCCGGGCCAGGCTCCCAGCTTCTCACCGTCATCGGCGAACACCATCAGGTCACGGCCGGCCTCGTGCTGGTGACGGAGGAAGGCGATGGCCTCCTCCACGGGCCTCCAGGGGATGAGATAGCGCAGGTCGGTGGAGGCCGGAAGCAGCGACACCGTGTAACCAACGTCTTCCGTTAGCCAGGCACCATCTATCTGTCCTGATGGTAACCCCGCCTTCTCGAAGTGCTCCTGGTCCAGGATGGTGTAGCTGAGGGAGGCACGGGACAAGTATCGGGGCAGATGCGGCTCCCACACCCGCTCGGCCAGCCAGGCGCCCGAGGGTCGGGCGCCGAAGCGCTTCTCTAGCCGGTCACTCATCGTCTTGAGCTGGCCGGCCTTGTCAGCGTCCGGGATCACGGCCAAGATCGGCTCGTAGAGGGCTCCGCCCAGCAGCTCGACCTGGCCCCGAGTCTGCAGGGTGGCCACGCGGGACAGGAACCGAGGCTCCTCCGCCTCCAGCCATTCGAGCAAAGGGCCGGTGTAGTGCAGGCCGCACCGGAAGCTCGGGTGTCGTTCCAGGAGGCCCATGAAGGGGAGGTAGGCGCTGTCGAAAGCCTGACGGAAGACCTCAGGCAGGTTGCCAACCGGCTGGTGGTTGTGGAGTACCAGGATCAGAGTCAGCTTGGGCACGCAGCGCTTCCGGCCGGCCGTCAGAGCGGCTGCACGCCAAAGGACTTGCCGCCAGGCAACGAGGTCATGCCGGCGAAATCAGCCTCCACCAGGTCCGATCCGATGACGCAGTTGCCTCCTACCCGGAAGCCGGGCGGCAGGCGGGTGTTCTTGCCCACCAAGGTGAGCCCAGTGTTGATGGAATCGGGGAACATCTCATTCACGGTGAGATCGCTGTCACTACCCACGCGACAGCCCCTGGCGATGACGACCTGCTTGTCCGTAATGGATCGTAGCAGCGTAGCTCCAGCCTCGATGCGAGTGTCGGTCATCACTACCGAATCGCGGACCAGGGCCCCCGGGCCCACGTACACTCCTGGCGACAGCACCGAGCTATCCACTGTACCCTCGATGATGCACCCGTGGCCGATCAGGCTGCGCTTGACCACCGCTCCGGCCTGTATCTTGGCTTGGGGTCGCTCCTCGCTTCGGGTGTGAATGACCCAGTTGCGGTCATATAGGTCCAGGGGCGGGGCATGAACCAAGAGCTGCATGTTGGCTTCCCAGTAGGCCTGGATGGTGCCCACATCCATCCAGTAGCCATCGAATTGGTACGCGTAGACGTTCAGTCCTCCCGCCACCATGGCCGGCAAGACGTCCCTACCGAAATCCCTGGTGCTCCGAGGGTTCGCCGCGTCCAGCCGTAGGCACTCGGCCAAGACGTGGGCGCGGAAGCAGTATATGCCCATCGAGGCGAGCGTCCCTCTGGGCTGGCTAGGTTTCTCTTCGAAGTGTATGACTCGTCCGCTCCCGGTGGTGGTGAGGATGCCGAAGCGGCTGGCCTCGCTCAGGCGGACGCGGATGGCGGACACGGTGACATCTGCTTCCTTCTCCAGGTGATAGGCCAGCAGGTGGGCGTAGTTCATCTTGTAGATGTGGTCTCCCGCCAGGATGACCACGTGCTCCGGCCGATAGTGCTCTATGAAGTCGAGGTTCTGATAGACGGCATCGGCGGTACCTCGGTACCAGTCAGCATCGCCTCGTCCCTGATAGGGCTGCAGGAGGTGAACACCGCCGTACATGCGGTCCAGGTCCCAGGGTTGGCCGCGCTGAATGTGGTCGTTCAGGGAGCGAGGGCGATACTGGGTGATGACCCCGACGGTGTAGATGCCGGAGTTGACGCAGTTGGAGAGGGCGAAGTCGATGATGCGGTACTTGCCGGCGAAGGGGACCGCCGGCTTGGCCCGCTTGACCGAGAGGATGTTCAGCCGGGTCCCTTGGCCACCGGCCAGAATCATGGCCAGAGTGGAGCCGGCAGGGCTGGCCATCATCGCCGATGCTACCTCCTGCGTGTCGCGGTTACTGGACGGAATGGAGGGCGCGCGCCAGCGCCGGGAGCATGTACTCCGAGACCACTACCTCCCAGCTCATGCGCTTCGCCAGAGCCAGACCCGACTGCATCGACCTCTCGCGGTCGAGGTCATCGCGAGGGAGGCTCGTGGCGATTGCCTCTGCCGCCTCCCTGGCCCGGTATCTCTCGACCAGGTCGCGGGTGTCCTGGCCGATCTGGAGCGCCTCCTGCCACGACGATACTCCCAGGCCGGGCGGCAGGCTGATGTAGTCAGCCACAATGATGTTCCGGCCGGCCCCTGTCGCCACTCGGTTGGCGAATCCGACGCACCCGCAGGCGCTCGACACTACGCACAGCGCTCCGTAGGGAAGCGGCTCGAACTGGGCGATGCCGAAAGGCTCGTAGATGCTCTGACCGAACTCCAGGTCCGAGCCCTGTCGGAGGTCAGCAAAGGTCATTTCTGCCGGCATGCGCTGCCCGCACCGTTCCTGGTCCCATCCGAACTGGTTGACAAAGATCGCTTGCACGGCCTTCGCCTGGTGATTGAATTGCCGCACGGCCTGATAGAAGGGTACCTCGTATCCTACCAGGTCAGGATACCCCTCGCGATGATCAACGGGCCACCCGTACTCCTGCTCCATTCGGAGGACATCCTGGCTGCTGCGTCCGGTGGGCGGCGCTGTGGCCAGGACGAAGAAGGTGGCTGTGAGCCCCCGCTCGGAAAGCATGGGGTCCAGGTTCTCCAGGACCCGAAGGTCGCGCCAGAGGCCCTTGGAGGGTACCAAGCGGGCCACGTGAGTGAAGACGTAGTCGGGCCGGCGGCCGGTCACCCTCTCGGCGTAGTCCCTGAGCCGCGTCAGTGAGGCCAGCTTGGCTTCCAGAGGCACCTCGGGAGCGGGGATGCCGTTGTACACCAGGTCTATGGCCTTGTTGGCGAACTGGGGCCCCAGGAAGCGCAGCTCCTCTACCACCAGGTCCCCGACGGCGAAGACGGCGGAGAAGTCGGCCGATGCCTCGAGGAGGGCGTGCTTGTAGAAGTGGGCTCGGCTGCCGAACACGTGGTGGAACTGCAGTGATTGGCTGCGGGCTAGGCGAAGGACGTTGTAGAACATGGTGTCGTGACCGGGGTCTTCCTCCACCACCGGGCGAACGGTGGGCACCTCGTGAGCATAGTATACCCGGCAGAAGGAGCCGGGACGCTCGAGCTCGGCCACCAGGCACAGGGGCACGCCCATGAACTCGTGGGCCATGACAACCTTGCGGCGACGGTTCGCGTCCCCGCCCAGGATTACCTGCAGCGCCTCGAACTGGGGCAAGGCCGACCTCACGTAGAGGTCGTACTCGTAGCTCCCCTCGTAGAGATCAGACTGCAGCCCGAAACGCTCCCAGAGGCGGTACTTCAGATCGTTCACGATGTGCTGCTCGGCTTCCTTTGGGTCCACGAGGAGCACGTCGTGTACGAAGCCGGCGAACGAACGTCGTCCGTAGATGATTCGGACGCCGTGGCGCCGCTCGATCTGCTCCAGGGCGGAGGAGTGCTGGTAAGAGGTGGTGCCGTCCAGGGAGGAGTACAGGATCTCCATTCGGTTGCGAGGGGACCTAAGACGCTCCATGCCGGCCGTGTCGTCAGCGCTGAACGGTCCGGTGAGGACGGTCCGTCGGACGTTCTTCAGGTAGGCGCGGGATGAGAGCAGACCGTCCAGCACGGCGCCGATGCCGCCGATCTTGTACCCCGCCTCGTGGGTCGAGTGGACGATGACGTCTACCCCTTCTCCAGTCAACATTCACGCACCTCTCCTGGAAGAGCTGGCCGCCCCGAGGGCCAGGGACTCGGGCAAAGGTAAGCGGGCCAGAGGCGGCATTGAACCATGGGGACGCGCACCTGCCCCCAGAGCACCCGGGGTGCTGGAAGGACTGCCTGAGCGATCGCCTCTGCCCGGCTCAATCTGCCCGCCCCTGTCGCTCCGTGAGCCAGTCGGGATCTAGGAAAGCGAAGAGCTCATCGCGGGCCTCGATGGCACGCAGGAAACCCCAGTCGGCCAGGTTCAGGGAGCCGGCGCGGGCGAGCCGGCTTAGCAGGCGGAACCGCTCCACGTGAGAGTCGAACCTCTGCCTGGCATACTCGGCTGCCTGGCCCGTGGAAATGAGGAAAGGCCAATCGCTGGACTGGGCGAGGAGCAACTCGCGCTCGGCCTGGGCGACGAACCGGCGGCGACTGGGGGCAATCTCAGCTGCCAGCTCCTCGCCCTCCCGCTCGCAGCGATGCAAGATGGACCACAGGTGGGCAGTAAGGTCGTTGTTCCAGGTGCGGTCATCCCCGCCTGCGCCCCACGACGAAGGGGAGAGTTGGATCGCGGCATCGGGCGGATGCTGGCGGAGATGCTCGGCGATGGGGCAGATAGTAACTCGATTGTCTCGGCCCAGCAGGTGAAGGACGACGCCCAACCACTGGACGCCTTCGAACCACCAGTGGCCGAAGAGCTCGGTGTCGAAGGCAGCGACAACCAGGGCCCGATCTCCCAGGGTCTCAGCCTGGCGGGATAGCTCAGAGACCACCTGGTCGGCGAAGTGCCGGGCGTGTGCGGCCACCCGGGCCCGGGCCGCCGGTGGATCGTAGAGGCGCTTCTGCCCTAGGTCCACGCCCCGGCCGCTGACGGCCCAGTACTGAAGGCCGGAAACAGGGTCCTTCTTGTGGAACTCTCGATAGGCGGGGTCCCCGGGGTAGCCCAGATCCGCCGACCACACCTGCATGCTGAGGCGGCGATTGCGTCCAATGACGGCCACGTCGCTGCTGCCGACTAGGTAGGGGCGGGCGGTGGTGTATCCGGTGGTGGGAGCGGAGCCCGTCAAGAGTGCGTGGCTGATGCGGTCCGCCCGCAGGTAGGGCAAGGGTAGCTCCTGCCCGTTGGCGGCAGGTGTACCTCCTTCGATGGCGTGGGCTTCCGCGAAGAAGAAGCCAATACCCTGGGCAGCCAGAAACTCCTCTATGCCCGGGCGCCGAACGCCGTCGCTCGTCTGCGCAGGACGATAGGCACACTCGGGCAGCCAGAAGCCCTCGGCAGCTGTCCCCAGGTTCCGCCGATGGGCCTCCAGCCCGGTGCGGATTTGAGCGTAGACGGACGAGTCGCGGGAAAGCAGGGGCAAGTAGGCGTGGGTGGCGCCGGAGGAGATCACTTCCAGTCGCCCCTGCTGGGAGAGGGTGCGATAGGAAGCCACCAGGTCGTGGCTCAGGAGGTCACGAAGGGCGGCACGGCGATCGGTGTACCAGTCCCTGTAGTAGGTGGCCAGGGCGGCCAGTTGGGCCTCTCCCGCGGCCTCGAAGCGAGCCACGTCGTCGGAGGCTCGGCGCGTCCGATCGTTCACATACGCGTCCAGGCCCTCCACCACTTGGCTGGATGCGAGCTGTTCCAGCAACACCGGCGTGAGGGACAGCGTCAGGTTGGTGGTCAGGTCGTGGGGTAGGCTAAGCAGCATCTCCAGCAGGGGTATGTAGCTCTCGCAGGCGGCCTCGTATAGCCACTCCTCTCCATGGGGCCAACGTCCGGCATGGCGGCTGTAGGGCAGATGGGTGTGCAGGACGAAGGCAAAGGTTCCCAGAGACGGCATCTGGCTCTCCGGACAGGGTGGCTACTAGTAGGACATGATAGGAGGCGGGTGCAGAAGCCGTCAAGGGCGCAGTGAGTGCGAGGGACATTCGCCTGCGCGGCTGTGAGTCACAGTGTCAGGCAGGCTTGGTCCCGTCCAGTGGTAGAAGGGGGCCGGTGCCTCAGAGGTTGGTTGGGTGCATTCGCGAGCCGCCACCAGAGCCGGATCGGATCTGGCGGCTGGCTGTGCGATCTTTCTCATGGACGCCTCACTGAAGTAGCGGCGCTCCACCAGCCACTCGTCGTTTTGCTCTGCCAGTAAGGCTCCCAACAGTCGGATGACAGATTGCCTGTTAGGGAAGATGCCCACCACGGCGCCGCGGCGCTTGAGTCCTCTGTTGAGCCGCTCCAGGGGATTGGTGGAGTAGATCTGACGCCAGTGCTCAGCAGGGAAGTCGTAGAAGGCGAGGATCTCCTCCTCCCCCTCTTCTAGCAGCTCCACTGCTTTGGGGAAGCGAGGCCGCAGAAGGGCACACACCTGGGCCAACTGCGCCTGGGCCTGCTCTCGACTCTGCCGCCGGAAGATGGACCTGACTGTGGCTGCTACCATTGCCTGGGCGCTCTTGGGCACCCGAGCCAGGAGATTCCTCATGAAGTGCACTCGGCAGCGCTGCCAGCCCGCTCCCACAGGGACCTCATCAAGCGGCCTGCTGGAGGCGGACTGGGCATCACTGACCGCCAGCCTCACTGCCTCCCACCTCAGGCAGCTTGTGTTGGCGATCTGCAACTCCTGCTGCATCCGGTTGAGCAGGGTAGCCTGATCACGTGCAAAGGCGGCGCGATAGCGGGCGAGCTCCCGAAGCTGGCGCTGTCCTTGGGGAGGCGTGGGCCTCGCCGGCAGAAGGCCGTAATGGGGAGCCCAGCGATCCGCTCGGCATCCCTGATCTCGGTCTTGCCCCTTGGCGGCATGCCTCGCGGCCCCGACTGCCCCGCAGCTCAGGTGTGCGCTGTAGCCAGACTACGGGCATTCACTATCATGAAGCAGCAATGTGCTAGGTGTACGGAGCAAGGGAGTGCCCTGGTACCCTTAGCCCAGCACAGCGCATGGTCATGCCCGCACCGCCACGGCGCAAGGCGGAGGGAATCCCGCACGTGGCCTTACCAGGCAGCCTGTGAACTGGCCCAAGTTAGCTAGCAGTCCAGCGCCCAGTGCACCATGCTGCGAAGCCCAGCAGGTTGGGAAAACGCTGTTCGTTCTTGATGCCTCGGCGCCACTTACTACAATACTCCCACCTGCAAACGTTCCTGCAGCCACATAGGCGATTGGGAGCATGACGCCAGGGGATGTGGGGTTCTGGCGCAGAGCGATGATACCTGCGGGCCCTACTCGGCCGCATGCCTGGCGGGGCCTCTTTCACTTTGGCGAACACGGTGGTGCCTTTCCTGCACAGGCTGGCTATTGGTACCCTGCATCAATTCGTTGCCCGGGGGAGCAATGAACATCTTCGAGATGCGTGGCTTCATCATCGACGAGTATAGCGACTACGTCCGCAGCTTCCTTCCCATCGCCGACAGCAGAGTGCGCGCATTCGTCGAGGCTCGATTGCTCGAACAGCCCTCGCTCTGGCCCGATGCCCTGATTCAGCTGAACCCAGCTTACGCCAAGGGCGATACGGTGGCTGAGCTGGCTGGGGCCGGCGTGCTGCACCCGCTCTGTGGCCAGGTGTTCGCTAGAGAGGATGGGCGGCCGATAGCGCTGTATCAGCATCAACAACTTGCGGTAGAGAGGGTACTGCAGAAGCAGCACACAGTGGTGACCAGCGGCACCGGCTCCGGAAAGTCCCTAACCTACTTCATCCCCATCTTCGATGCCGTTCTCCGCAGCGACGCCACCCGACCGATGGTTCATGCCATCGTGGTCTATCCCATGAACGCCCTAGTGAACTCCCAGGAGGAATCCCTCAGAGGGCTGGCTGAGGCGTACCGGGGCCGCACCGGCCGCGAGCTTCCGGTGCGGTTTGCCAAGTACACGGGCCAGGAGACGGCAGAGGTCAAAGCCAACCTGCGACAGCATCCTCCTCATATCCTGCTCACCAACTACGTCATGCTCGAGCTAATGCTGGTTCGCCCTCACGAGCATGGATTCGTAGACAGGACTCGCACGGCGCTGCAGTTCCTTGTCCTAGACGAGCTGCACACCTACCGCGGTCGCCAGGGCGCCGACATCGCTTTGCTCGTGCGCCGTCTTAGAGAGCGGTGCGGCAACCCCGGTCTGGTGTGCATCGGCACTAGCGCCACCATGGCCAGCGGTGGCACCCGACGGGAACGTCGCTGCGCCATTGCCCGCTTCGCCACCCGGCTGTTTGGCGTGCCAGTGCTGGAGCAGAATGTGGTCGAAGAGACACTGCGCCGAGTGATAGCTCACTCAGGCACGCCATCGGCGGGCGAGCTGCGTCAGGCGCTTGAGTCGCCGCCGCCCGAGGCAGCCTGGGAGGCTTTCGCCAGCAACCCCCTTGCCGCCTGGATTGAGGACACCTTCGGGGTGGAAGAGGAGGAGGACGGCCATCTGCGCCCAAGGAAGCCGCTGTCCCTGCGGGAGGGCGCCCGCCAGCTAGCTGACCTCACTGGCATGGACGAGTCCACCTGCATCGAGCGCGTTCGCGAGATGCTTCTACGCGCCTCTGAGACACGTACCCCGGAGGGTGAGCCAGTCTTTCCCTTCAAGCTGCATCAGTTCATATCTCAGGGCGGTTCGGTCTTTGCTACACTGGAGCCGCCGGACAGGCGCGACCTAACCCTGGAGGAACAGATCTACGCCCCCGGTGTCGGCGAGAGGCTACTGTATCCCCTGGTGTTCTGCCGCCTCTGCGGGCAGGAGTACTACACGGTCCGCCGGTCTGCGCAGGAGTCGCGGTACCTACCCGTGGCAGAGCGATCTCTCGCGGGGATCGACTCTGAAGAGGACGAAGGGAGTCAGGCCGGCTATCTTATGCTTGACCATGAGGGCCA
>JABLXR010000070.1 GCA_013178015.1 Anaerolineae bacterium | reverse complement strand
GCACGAATGGTTGCCACCTGCGCTCCTGTTCCTCTCCCGGAACGCCGGAGGGTCCGTAGGGGACCTGGCCGTCGTCGTGTGGCTGCGGGCGCAGCCGCCGACCTGCGTGGCGAATGACCGCGGCGACAGGGTAACGCTCTACCGTCCGAGGAGCTGACTCGGCGACCCCGTGTCTATGCTGGTCTGCCCTAACAGGCGGGACAGGCGCTGAGCACGTCTGCGGTGCCTCGTCTGCGTGGCGCCACCCAGCGTGGCCCTCCGGCATCGGTGTGGGGGCTGAGTGGTTAGGGCGACCCCTCACCGTTCAGGTCGGCCAGAGCCTCTTCTGGGCTGAGCCCTGGCACCGCCGGGCTGACGCGCTCCCTCTGCTGTCTGTCCAGGCTGACCAGAATGCTCCCAAAGCGCCGGGCAACGGCCGCGTACACCGCATCGCTGCCTCCCATCTGCCACTGGGCGGCGACGTTCACCGCCTCCTGGGCCAGGACGGTGTCCAACGGCACAAGAACCAGGTGTGGCAGGCGCTGCAGGTGCCGGGCGAATGCCTGCGCCCGCCCTGTGCTGTTCTGAGCTCGGCTGACAACTGCTGCCACTTCCGGAAGGATCAGCGTTGGCACCACGATGGGAAGCGCCCAATCACGTAGCCTTGAGAGGAACTCCCTACTCGTCTCGTAGCCTGACTCGAAACGATTGAAGGCGTTAAGGAAGACACTGGCATCCACGGTGTAGACCCGCGCCACGGCAGGTACTCAACGACGCATCTGCGTGAGCAGCTCAGTGCTGCTCATTGGCGAGGTCCACGCTTCGGCTATCTCCTCGCCGAGGCGTTCCAGTTCTGCCCAGGCATCCATGCCGACATCGGCCTCAGCTGCTGGAGTCTCTAGCGGAACCAGGGCCGCGACCGGTCGTCCCCTGTAGCTGATCACGTAGCGTGCTCGGCTCTCCCGCACCTCCCGCAGTACTTCAGAGGCCCGCGCCTTGAATTCCCTTACACCTATCTCCATCGTCCGATCACCGTCCCGTCCATGTAGTCACATGTGAGACCACTATTCTAGGGGCATGGCCAGTTGCGGGCAACCCTCACCAACCGCCGCCACAGCGGCACAGTCTCTACGAGTACTGTCCATACTTGCGCACCAGGTCCATCACCCTGCGATAGTCCTGGAAGCTGACGTTGTTGGGGATGGAGTGGTCGGAGTGGTAGATGTACCCCCCGCCCTTCATGGCCACCGGGAACTTGCGGGCGATCTCCTCCTCGATGGCCTGGGGATCGGTCATGGTGCGCACGTCGATGCCCCCCATGAAGGCCATGTCCCGCCCGTACTCCCGCTTAAGCGCCACCACGTCCATCCCTGCCTTGACCTCCAGAGGCTGGAGGCAGCGCAGGCCCTCGTCTATGAAATACGGTATGAGCTCCTTCACGTTGCCGCAGCAGTGCAGGATGACGGGCAGGCCTCGATCGTTGAAGTAGCCAAAGACACGCTTGAAGACGGGATGCAGCTGCTGCTCGTAATGCTTGGGAGAGAACAGCAGGCCGTTGCGGTAGCCCAGGTCGCAGTACATGAAGGCCCCATCGAACTCGAACCCGCCCTCCGTCATGATCTCGTACTGGGCCAGGGCCAGGTCCGCATCGGTCTCGTACATGTCCACCACCCAATCTGGCTCATCAATGATGGCCATGAGCAGGCGCTCGGTGGCGACGTAGGACTGGATCTTGTCGTAGCCAATAGCGGCGGAGTAGCACACGAACTTGCCGTCGGCGCGGGCCTGGCGACACCCGTCGAGCCCCTTGTACCAGGAGGGCCGCTCGGGCTCATGCCGGGCACGCAGCCCTTCCTGTCGGTATGGGAGCCCCTCTCCGGTCCAGTCCACCCTGTGCTTGCCGGGGATCAGACGGGGCTTGATGCGCTCCCAATCTTCCCGAGTCTTGCAGGGATAGTCAATGATCTCAGGGGTGGTGGAGTAATCCTTGTGGTTGCGCCGCACGCCGCCCTCGGAAGTGGTCTCGATGACGTACTCATCGGTCTCTTCGAGCACCTTGATGGGGAACATGGGAGTAGTGTCGGAGCCGAAGTTGACCAGTTCGTACCCGAAGTACTCGGCGGCGGTCACGTCCCGCGGGAGTCCCTCCTCGTACCATCGGTCCACTGTTGCCGTCCACGGCGAGTCGGTGATGGGGACACGATCCGGCTCCTGGAAGCTCAGGGCTTTGGCGATGCGCTCGCGAGAGGTCATGATATCCTCCTGGGGCAGGCAGACGAGACTGCGGCATTGATACAGCTTGTGGAGGAGTTCGTCAAAGATAGCACGGGCCTCTCCATCCACCGCGGGCTCGGCGCCGTCTGCGGCCCACGTGCCCCCCGGAGGCCAGCTAGGCAGTTGACCGAGGATCGAAGTCTCGCTAGAGTGGGGCACGGTACTCGGCGCGTGGGTCAATCTCGTTAGGATGGAGGCAAGTCATGGCGAAGGTAGCTAGGGAGATGGTTGTCAAGGCGGGAGTGAACCTCGATGAGCTCCTCGACCTGCTGGTCAGGAACGCGGCGGCCGAACTGACGACCTACTACTATTACACCATTCTCAGGGTGAACCTCATCGGGCTGGAGGGCGAGGGTATCAAGCAGATCGCCGAGGCAGCTCGCATCGAGGACCGCAACCACTTCGAGGCTCTGGTGCCCCGCATCTACGAGTTGGGCGGCAAGCTGCCAGACAACATGAAGGAGTTCCACGACATCTCGGCCTGCCCTCCGGCGCGGCTGCCCCAGGATCCCACCGACGTCAAGGCGATGCTGATGGTGCTGGTGGAGGCCGAGCGCTGCGCCGTGCGCGGGTACACCCACATCTGCAACCTCACCGCGGGCAAGGACCACCGCACCTACGACCTATCGCTGGCGATCCTCCACGAGGAGATCGAGCACGAGGCCTGGTTCTCGGAGTTCCTGGGCGAGGGACCCTCGGGCCACTTCCTCAGACTGGGCGACACCTCTCCCTTCGTCTCCAAGTTCCTGAGGTAGGCCGCGCGCCAGGAGGGCCGGCCGACCGGGCAAGTCCCCAGGCTGGGGGCTTGCCCGTCTGTATGTCGGCGACATGCCGGCGCCACATCAGGCAGGCCGGCCCCGGTGCCGGGTACCGCCCGGTCTGCGCCCTACAGCCCTCCATCAGCGCCTCCAGGCCAGAGCTGACGCCGGCCGGGCATGACGCTCCACCCTGAAGCGTGTATCATCCCTCCCGGGCCGAACTACACCGAGGAGGAACCATGAACCTGGTACTGGTCATCTTGGACTCCCAACGACAAGATCACGTGGGGGCCTACGGCAACGAATGGATACGCACCCCCCACCTGGACGCCTTCGCTGCCGAGTCCGTTCGCTTCACCCGGGCCTACCCCGAATCCCTGCCCACCCTGCCGGTGCGCCGGGCCCTGCACACCATTACCCGTACCTTCCCTTTCCGAGGGCATCGGCCGTACAAGGGGGACTTTGTGGGCGCGGCCGGCTGGGGCCCCATCGAGGAGGAGAAGACCACCGTCTCCGAGATGCTGCAGCAGCAGGGCTACCGCACCGCCTTCATCACCGACACCTATCACCAGTTCAAGCCCTCCAAGAACTTCCACCGCGGGTTCGACGAGTGGGTCTGGATCCGGGGGCAGGAGACCGACCCCTATCGGAGCGGCCCTCCCGTGCCCCGAGGCCAGGTGGCAGCCCACATGCCTGTCCCACCGGAGGACGACCCGCGGCTGGCAGCCTTCCTGGAGACGTACCTGCGCAACAACTCCTACCGTATGAACGAGGCCGACTACTACCCGGCGCGCGTCTTCACCGAAGCCTCGCGCTGGCTCTGGGACAACCAGGACGCCGAAGACTTCTTCCTCGTCGTGGACTCCTTCGATCCTCACGAGCCGTGGGATCCACCCGATCACTACCGCCGCCTCTATGACCCCGACGACGATGTGGAGAACATCATCCAATCCCTCTATGGCCCCATGCGCGGTCGGCTCACCCCGCGCCAGATCAGGCGCCTGCAGGCCAACTACGCCGGCGAGGTGACCATGGTAGACCGCTGGTTCGGCTACTTCATGGAGACGCTGCGCCACAGCGGCCGGCTGGAGGATACCGTGGTGGGCGTCATCAGCGATCACGGGCACAACATCGGGGTGGAACCCTGCGACAAAGGGCTGATCAGCAAGCAGGGCCACCCCATGACGCGAGCTGTGGCCGATCTGGTGATGATGATCCGCCATCCCAAGGGCGAGGCCGCCGGCACCGCCTGCCATGCTCTCGCCTACAATCTGGATCTCATGACCACCATGCTGTCGCTGGCGGGCGTGGAGCCACTGCCAGAGATGGAGGGCATGGACCTGTGGCCGGTTGTCGCAAGCGGGGGCCAGGGGCGGGAGCACGTGTCCATTGGTTGGAACGCCACCATCACCGTCATAGACGACCAATGGTGGTACAACGACAGCGTCTGGGGAGAGGCACCTCTGCTGCACCGCCTGGCGGAGGATCCGGACTTGCAGACCAACCTGGCCCCAGAATACCCGGACGTCGTCCGGGCCATGCGCCAGAGGATGCTGGCGGATGCGGGCGGCGAGATCCCCGAACTGCTGCAAGACTTCAAGGTGGAACTGGGCTGCACGCCCTACGTGGACGGCTGAGGCCCGGGCGGCGGCCAGGTCGCTGGGGCTCGGCACAGGGTCCGGGCGAGGCGAGAGGCTCGCCCGCCCCATCCGCCTCCCGTGTCCCTGATTCTGACTTGCACCTTCGTCCGATCTGCCCTTGAGCCCGCGCCCGCCGGGTAGTAGAATCAGCCCGACGGGCGCCGACCACGTCGGGGGCGACCGACGTGGCGGCAGGATCTGGTGTTACCCTTGGGACAGGTTGGCACTGGTGTAAGGGAGCCCTGAACCACATGGTTGTTCCTCCGTCGTCAGACAGGGGCCGGACACAGTATCCATCGGGGGCCCGCATCGTCTTCCTCGGGTCACCCCAGTTCGGCGTGCCCTCATTGCGGGAGCTGGCGCAGCACTTCCACGTGGTGGAGGTCATCACCCAGCCCGACCGCCCAGCCGGCAGGGGCCGAAGATTCCAGGAGCCGCCAGTGAAGCGGGCGGCGCGGGAGCTGGGCCTGCCGGTGTGGCAGCCCGAGCATCTGCGGGGAAGAAAGGCGCTGGAACACCTGCGCTCCCTGCAGCCCGACTGTGGTGTGGTGGCGGCCTACGGGGAGATCCTCCCCAGGGAGGTGCTGGACGTGCCGGCCAGGGGCTTCCTGAACGTGCACGCTTCCCTCCTGCCCCGATACCGGGGTGCCTCCCCCGTCTCGGCGGCCATACTGAACGGAGATGGCGAGACCGGGGTCAGCATCATGCTCCTGGACGAAGGCATGGACACGGGGCCGGTCCTCGCCCGCGACAGCACCCCCATTCAGCCTGACGACACCCGCGGCTCTCTGGAGGAGAGGCTGGCGGAGCTGGGAGCGGACCTCCTGCGGGACGTCCTGCCCGGCTGGCTGGCGGGCAGCCTTCACCCAGAGCCCCAGGACGAACGCCAGGCCACCATCACCCGGCCCTTGACCCGTGAGGATGGCGAGATGCAGTGGACCCGCCCGGCAGACTACCTGGAGCGGCTGTGCCGGGCCATGGACCCCTGGCCGGGAGCCTACACTCACTGGGAGGGCACGCTGCTCAAGGTCTGGCGGGCCGAGGTGCCAAAGACCGACGCTCTGGCCGAGCCCGGCACCGTGGTTCGGGTGAACGGGGCGGTGGCTGTGGGTACCGGACGGGGCCTGCTGCGGCTGCTGACCGTGCAGCCAGAGGGTCGGCCGCGAATGCCGGCGGAGGAGTTCGTTCGGGGCCGACCGCAGTTCATCGGAGCAAGACTGGGGACACGTGATACGTGACACGTGATAGGTGAAGCGTGATACGCAGATGCGTGTACCACGCTTCATGCATCACTCGTCACGTATCAGACATTCCGCTCCCTGCAACTCAACCAACGCACATGGAGGTGTCTGATGGTCCAACTCTTCGGTCACGACTACACCCGCAACGACCTGATGCGCCGCATCGGATCCTTCAGTCAGGTCGGGGGCGTGCGTCAGGCGGAGCTCACCGAGGGCCGCGCCAGAGGCGTGCGCGTGATCGACTTCGACTTGGGGGATGGGTTCGAGTTCACGGTGGTGCCCGACCGGGGCATGGACATCTTCGCCGCCCGGTACCGGGGGATGTCGCTGGCCTGGCACTCTGGCGTCGGAGTGACGGCGCCGACGTACTTCGAGCCCGAAGGGCTAGGTTGGCTCCGATCCTTCGCTGGAGGGCTCGTCACTACCTGCGGGCTCAGCTACGTGGGGGCGCCCACAGTAGACTTCGGCGGTGAGCTGGGGTTGCACGGTCGTATCAGCAACCTTCCCGCTAGCGGCGTGCAGGCAGCTGGCTGCTGGGACGGCGATAACTATGTCGTGTCGGCCAGCGGTGAGATGCGAGAGAGCGTGGTATTCGGAGAGAACCTCAGCCTGTTCCGCAGGATTTGGGGTCGGGTGGGCGAGCGCCGGTTCTTCATCGAGGACGTGGTGCGCAATGAGAGCTATCACCGGGTGCCCCACCAGATCCTCTATCACATCAACCTGGGCTTCCCGCTGGTGGATGCTGGCTCGCGTCTGCTCACTCCCTCCACCAGGGTGACCCCTCGGGACGCCGAAGCGCGGCGGGACGGCCACGAGTGGTACCTGGTCATCAACCCCACCCCCGAGTTCGCCGAGAAGGTATACTTCCATGAGATGCAGCCCGACGACGAGGGGAACGTGTGGGTCGGGCTGATCAACTTCACCTTGTGGGAAGGTGAGCCCTTCGGGCTCTACGTCAAGTACCGGAAGGAACAACTGCCCCGCTTCGTCCAGTGGAAGATGATGGGCGAGGGCGATTACGTCATGGGCATCGAGCCCTCTAACTGCGGCGTCCTCGGCCGGGACGTGGATCGGGCCGAAGGCACCTTGGTGTTCCTCGAGCCCGGGGAGGAAAGGAACTACCAGCTCGAGCTGGGCCTGATCCGGGGCGAGGACGAGTATCAGGAGTTCCGCAAGCGCATCCCCTGATCGCGCCTCGCCTTCGGCGGAGTGCGTCCGACCGTCAGGCACGGAAGCGGACGGCGACGTCAGGTGGAAGTGGTGAGTGGAGAGCGCATAGCCGGTGACGGCCTGGCACTCACCACTCACCACTTCCACCCTCCGGCATCCAGGCCGCGTTGACGTGAACGCTAATCAAGGGCATAATGTTGTTATATATTGCTGTCATGCCTCTCTGCACCCCCATCCCGCCCCGTGGCGCAGCAGCTGGAGGTGCCCGGATGATAAGTCCCCACGGCGGACCACACCCGATGGCAGCCCTCGGCGAGGAAGACGAGAGCCGCCAGGCGTACTTCGCCTCTCTGTGGGAGCCGCCCCGCAATGACATCAGGCTCGACTGGCGGGGCAGCAGCGGGCCAGACTACATGGCCTTCCGCTACATGTGGTTCCACGGGTGCGAGTGGCGAGTCGTCCGCATCGGGCGCCGTGGTCACCTCTGGCTGCGCTACCAGGCCGACTTGCGCCGCGGGCGGCTCTACCTGGAGCTAGCCGACCACGAGGGCTTGATCCTATGGCAATGCTGCCTGCGCGGCTCTGGCTCTGCGCGGATCAAGATACCCATCCTACAACCGGGCGTCTACCAGCTGCGAGTTCGGGGAGAGAATGCCAGCGGAGCTTTCGATCTGCGCTGGCGAGCTCGGGCGACGCGCCGACGCCGTGCGCGCCACTAACGCGTCTGGAGGTCCACTGGCCGACCCTCCCGAATGGACTGCTTGAGCGCCAGCCCCAGTTCGAGCGCTGCCCTGCCATCCTCAGCCGTCGCTCGGGGCTCCTCCTGTCCGCGCACACAGGCCAGGAAGTGCTGCATCTGCTCCGGCCAGCCGCTCGTCTCCGCCCACCAGCGCTCTTCGGTCGTCGCGGCGTCCCGTCGCATCATCCGCAGAAGGCGCGGCGAGTCGAAGGGACCGCTCAACTCGGCATTGAGCAGGTCGTAGTTGAGGACCCAACGCTCGCTCTGATCGTAACCCCAGATTCCGCCTGACCCCGCAGCCAGAGAGACGATGCTGCCGTTGCGGAAGCGGATGGTGGCTACGGCCTCCGAAGTGAGGTCCCGCCCGGCGGCGAAGAACCGGCCACCCTCGGCGTAGACTCTCTCGGCGTCGCCCAGCAGGAACCGAAGCATGTCGAAGGCATGGGCGGTGTTCTCGATGAACGGTCCCCCGCCGTCTTTCTCGTCCCAGAACCAGTCCTTGTCCACCGGGCCTAACTGGTAGCGGACGTGCAGCACGCGGGGCCGCCCCCACCGCCGCTCCTGCTGCTTGAGGAAGCGGAACGGAGGAGAGGAGCGCTTCTTGAAGCCGAGCAGCAACACCACGCCGGCTCTCCGGCAGGCTTCGCTGATGGCGTCGCAGTCGGCCACCGAGGGAGCCATGGGCTTCTCCAGCAGTACATGGAGGCCCTTGGCAGCGGCTGCCTGGGCCAGAATGCGGTGAGAGGCAGGCGGGGTGCAAATGCTGACGGCGTCCAGCGGTTCCTGCTCGATCATCTCCAGCCCATCGCTGTAGGTGCGGACACCGTACAGGGAACGGGCCCTCTCCGCCCGTTCAGGCCGCGGCTCCGCCACCGCGCTCAGCCGCACCCCTTCGAGGCGGCTGTACTCCTGAAGGTGCCGCTCGCCGATTCCCAGCCCGATCACTCCAATGCGTGTGTTCATATCTACCTCCTGGGAGGGAATGAGGGGAGAGGGGGAGACGCGGAGAGGGGGAGACGCGGGGACACGGAGAGGAGACACCACACACGTCTCCCCATCTCCCCGTCACCCCCTCTCCCTGTCTCCCCCTCTCCGCGTCCCCCTCACCCCGGGTACCACTCGGGGTGATAGCGGGTGGCGTAGAAGCGAGTGGCCAGGGAGAGGTCCAGGTCGGCGACGAGAAGCTCCTCGGCGCCGTAGGGCACGTAGGCGACCAGGTTGCCCTTTGGGTCTATGAGGCTGGTGGCCGAGTTCTGGTCTGGCGTAGCTCGGTTGACGCTGGCGAAATAGACGCTGTTCTCCTGCGCCCGGCACACCATGGCCTTCTCGTAGAAGGACTGGCCCCATGTTTCCAGGGGTTGGCCATTGCGATCGCCCACAGTCTGCTGCGGCTGGAAGATGACCTGAGCCCCTCGGACGGCGGCCCAGCGCACGGTCTCCGGGTAGCGCCAGCCTTCGTGGCAGATGACGATGCCGAATGTCACTCCATCTACGGCGAAGAGGCTGCGCTTGCCATCAGGGACGTAGTTCTCCTCCTCTCCGCCAGGGGTGATCTGGTTCTTGGTCTGGTAGCCCAGAACCGCGCCCGAGCGGTCCAGCACGAAGGCACGGTTCTCCAGCCCACGCTCGCCTATCCACTCCATGCCGACTATGGCGGCCACGTTACCGCGGCGGCAGACAGCCTGCATCTGCTCCAGAGCCCACTGCATCTGTGGCTGGTTCGGAGCCGGCATCTCCAGACGCCCTCCACGCAGCCCAGGAATGTAGGTCTCCGGGAAACAGACGATGCTCACGCCCCGGCGGGCACACTCCTCCACCGCAGATGCCATCTTGGCGACACCGTGGGCGATGGTGTCCGGCTGGGCTAGAGGCGCGAGGGCGATGCGCCACAGTCGCTGGGCTTCTGCCATAGTCTCTCCTCCTGCGGGGAAGGGCGTGTCTGATAATGGCCCAGTGAGGGCGGCCCTGGCAAGCGGACGGGGTGGCCAAGCGAAGTACATTCCGCCGGCCCAGTACGGACGCGACTGCGCAGGAGTGTGCGCAGGAGTTGTAGGCGAGGACGCAAGGGAGTGTGCAGGGTAGGACGCACGGGGGAGTACGTTGGGGAGGACGCACGGGGTAAACCCGCGTGCTAGAGATGCGAAGCCGGCCCTACGGCCGGCTGGGGAATGGCCTCAGCCCACGAAAGTGGGCTTTGCCTAGGTAGCCGGGGGGTTCAGCCCCCGGCGTTCAGGCTTGGCATTTCCGCTTCGCCCTACCGCTTGTCGTTCGCGCTTCGCGCTCCTGCTTGTCGTTCCTTCTTGGCGTTCCTGCTTGCCCTAGGTTCAGCCGCCCAGGCCCAGCTCGGCGTGGATGAAACAGACCGTCTCGTCCACCACGTCCTGGGGGACGACGAAGGTGACGTTGTACTCGGAGTAGGCCTGAGCGATGCTGAGGACGGGAGTGCGCTGTTTGCCCAGGGCGGCGAAGGTGCGGGAGGCCAGGGAGTAGGAGTCATCGGCCGCCGCCCCCACCACCGATACTGAGGCCACCGGTCGCTGGACCGTCACCTCGCGCACTACGCCACCTTCCAGCTCTTCCTGAAACTCCCGCTTCAGCGCCGCCACCGAATGCTCGGTATCCTGCCCCCGCACTAGCAAGGCGATGGTCTTGTCCACGAAGGACTGGCCGAACATAAGCACCTCGCTTCCGGCGCGAGACAAGGCCACCAGGGCGCGGGCTGATACGGCCGCCGACCAGCCGTCGGTGTTTCCCACCACGGCGATAGCGCTCAGGCCCTTGCTGGTGATAATAGCACGGGGGCCGCTGTTGACGCGGGAGGACTGCCCGACGATGAGAGTGCCGGGGTGCTGCGGGTTGAAGGTGTTGCGGATGCGTAGGGGGATGCCCCGCTCCACCAGAGGCTTGACCGTCTTCGGGTGCAGCACTTCGGCGCCGAAGTACGCCAGTTGGGCCGCCTCCACGTAGGTGAGCTCCTCCAGAGTACACGCCTGAGGCACGATCTTGGGGTCGGCGGTGAGGATGCCGTCTACGTCCGTCCAGATCCAGACTTCGTCCGCATCCAGACAGGCGCCCATTATGGCAGCGGAGTAGTCGCCGGCGCCTCGACCCAGGGTGGTCGGGGTTCCGCTGCGGTCCGCCCCGATGTAGCCAGTGATCACGGGGATAGTGCCGGCTTCCACTAGGGGGCGCACTACCTGGGCGGCACGGGCGCGCGTCTCCTCCAACAGAGGGCTGGCGCCGCCAAAGCTGCTATCGGTCACCACCACCTCGGTGGCGTCCACGTACGCCGCCTCCCGCCCGCGTGCCCTCAGGGTGGCAGCCAGGAGGGAGGCGGAGAGCTTCTCCCCTATGCCCGAAATGCGGTCCAGGGCGCGGAGGGTGACCTCCCCGATGACGGAGAGGCTGTGGCAGAGAGTGAGCACTTCGTCCAAGCGTTCGTCAACGAACTCAAGGGCCCGCTGACGCTCCTGCCCTTCGAGCAGAGCATCGGCCACAGCGCGGTGACTTGCTCGCAGCACCTCCACCGCCCGTCGGTAGCCCTGCACGTTCCCCTCAGCCGCCAGCCGAGCCACGTCGCGGAGGGCGTTAGTGACACCGGCCATGGCCGAGACTACCACGACCACCGGGGCGGCGCTCCCGTCCGATGCCGACCCCGGCACGGCCTCGCAGGCCAAGCGGGCGGCGTGGGCAATGCGGGTGGCGTCGCCCACGGAGGTTCCCCCGAACTTCATCACTATCACGGTCAGTTCCCTCCGCCGATGACAGGCATGATCACCAGGCGGTCACCGTCCTGCAGGGTTCGGCTCAGGGCCTCGGAGCCGTGCAACCGCTCCCCGTTCAGATAGACACTCACGTAGGGGTTGAGCCGGTCGCGGTCCTTCAGCAGACGGTGGCCCATGTCCGGATGCTGCCGGTTGAGGGCCTCTATGGCCTCGGCCACCGTCGCCGCCTGGACCTCGACCTCAGCCTTGCCGTCGGTGGCCCGGCGGTAAGGGGCAGGGATAGCGAAAGTGACGCTCATCACACCTCCGGTTAACTCATCGCGCCTCTCCACCGGAAGGCGAAGAGGCGCAAGACGTCGTCGTCGCGCTCTCATCTTCCAGACGTATGTCTGCCGGAATTGGCACCGCAACCGATCGCGGTTCGGATGCCGAGGCTTCGCCGGGCCGGTCCCTCTGCCTCTCTGGATAAGAGCCCACGTATGATACTAGCGCAGATGCTACCAGCCCCCGGCCGCAATTGTCAACAACCGGACGTCGGTCCCGGTAACAGCTCAGCATCCAGGGCACGGATTCGGATCAACACCGCCTCTCAGGTCCTTCGCTGCGCTCAGACTACGCGGGCCAGGCTCGACTGCATTCCGGGTGCACCTTCCTCCGAGGAGTGTGTCCGCCCTCCCTCCACATGCCCACCGCGCCTGCTGCACCTGCCTCTGAGGAGTGCGCGCGCCCTGCTGCCAAGTGCCTGTCGCGCCTGCTGCACCTTCCCTCTGAGGAGTGCGCCCGCCCTGCTGCCAAGTGCCTATCGCGTCTGCTGTACCTCCCTCTGAGGAGTGGGCCCGCCCTGCTGCCAAGTGCCTATCGCGTCTGCTGTACCTCGCTCTGAGGAGTGCGCGCGCCCTGCTGCCAAGTGCCTATCGCGTCTGCTGTACCTCCCTCTGAGGAGTGCGCGCGCCCACGCGCGCCCTGTCCCCTCCTCGCCTCGATCCTGAACTGAGAATGCGTTTCAGTCTGGGCAGAGAGGAGGGGCCAGGCGCAGGGGTTCGGGAGAGACCTCGAACCAGAAGGCGCCAGACGGCTAGGGCGTCGCCAAAGTCCTGGGGCAAGCCACCACAGATGCCTATCGGAGCCAGGCTGGGCGCTATCGGACGCTGCCGCGCCTCTGTTCCCTGCCTGCTCGCTGGCCGGTGGTGGTTCCTGGCCCGCGCCAGATGGCAGCTCGCCCAACGCTGGCTCGGCTTTGAGAAAGCCCTACCCGAGGTCAGGCTCCCTTTGCTCCGGGGGCGCCGCTGTGGCAAAATGGTTGGTTACTCTTATCCCGCCACAGGAGACGGCAGTCGGCGCGGGCGGTATCGTTGCTCTACCATTGGGAGGTGGTGGCTCATGGTCCCTGAGTTCGCTGCTTACGAGGCCCTGACTTTCGACGACGTCCTCCTGGTGCCACAGAAGTCGGCCATCTTACCTTCGGAAGTCTCCTTGCAGGTGCAGGCAACTCGCGGCCTCCGTCTGAACATCCCCATCCTGTCGGCTGCCATGGACACGGTGTCCGAGTCCCGAATGGCCATCGCGCTGGCGCGCGAGGGAGGCCTGAGCATCCTTCACCGCAATATGACCATCGAGAGGCAAGCGGAGGAGGTGGACAAGGTCAAGCGCAGTGAGTCGGGGATGATCGTGGACCCCATCACCCTGGGACCTGACGCCACCCTGGCCCAGGCCGAGGCTATCATGAGCCGATACCATATCTCGGGGGTGCCCATCGTCGAGGACGGTAATCGGCTGGTTGGCATTCTCACCAACCGGGACATCCGCTTCGCCGAGGACCTCACCCGCCCCGTCAGCGAGTACATGACCAAAGAAGGACTCATCACCGCTCCTCTGGGGACTACCCTGGAGCAAGCCAAGGCCATCCTGCAGCGACACCGCATCGAGAAGCTGCCTCTGGTGGATGATGACTTCGTCCTGCGCGGTCTCATCACGGTCAAGGACATCCAGAAGAAGCTCGACTTCCCCAATGCTGCTCAGGATGCCGGCGGCCGGCTGCTGGTGGGCGCGGCCATCGGCGTCACCGGTGACGCCAAGGAGCGACTGGAGGAGCTGGTACGCGCCGGAGTGGACGCAATAGTCATTGATACCGCTCACGGCCATACCAAGGGCGTGCTGGAGATGACAGAATACGTGAAGAGTCGTCATCCCCACCTTCAGTTGATCTCCGGCAACGTGGTCACCCGGGAAGGGACACTGGACCTGATCGCCGCCGGCGCGGATGCGGTCAAAGTCGGCGTGGGTGCAGGCTCCATCTGTACCACCCGAGTGGTGGCGGGAGTAGGGGTGCCTCAGGTGACAGCCATTTGGCAGTGCGCCCAAGCGGCGGCGGATAAGGGCGTCCCAGTGATCGCCGACGGCGGCATCAAGTACTCGGGGGACATCGTCAAGGCCCTGGCTGCCGGGGCCAACTCCGTGATGCTGGGCAACCTCCTCGCCGGTCTGGAGGAGAGCCCCGGGGATGTCGTCCTCCTGGAAGGCAAGTACTTCAAGGACTACCGGGGCATGGGGTCCCTCGGGGCCATGGCCGGACTTGGGCGAGATCGCTACGGCTCAGGCATGGACACCATGCTGACCAAGATTTCGCCCGAGGGCATAGAGGGTCGGGTGCCCTACAAGGGCAAGTTGTCCGAGTATGTCAGCCAGATGCTGGGCGGGGTTCGCTCGGGCATGGGCTACGTGGGGGCAAGGACAATTCCTGATCTGCAGGCCAGGGCCAAGTTCATCCGCATCACCAACGCCGGCCTGATCGAGTCTCACCCGCACGACGTCATCATCACCAAAGAGCCGCCCAACTACCAGGTGTGGCGATAGGCACGGAGTAACCCCTTCCCCATCCATTCTCCGTACCCATCAGGCACAGAGCCGAGGCCAGCGAGTCATGTTGGCCTCGGCTTCGCACCTAGCGAGAGCTATTGCACCCCCTGGAGAGCGTGACACGATCGCTCATTCCGCTACAATGCCATCCAGATGTGGGTTAGCGGAGGGCTGGGGCTCGCCCCAAGGGGGTCCTGCCCTCGCTGATGGGAGGGGCGCAATCACTTGGACCTCCTGACTTCGGTGCTCTTCTGGTTAGTAGGGCTGTTTCTCCTGTGGCGTGTCCCCACCATCGCGGGCCGACGGACGGTGTCGGCAACCGACCTCGAGACGTGCTACCGTGTCTCCGTGGTCATACCGGCGCGCAACGAGGCCCTCCGCGTCCCCACGCTCCTGCGTTCTCTGCAGCAGCAGGCTCTGATTCCCCATGAAGTCATAGTGGTGGATGACGACTCCAGCGACGACACGGCCGCTGTGGCTCGCGCTCTCGGTGCAACCGTCATCGGAGCGGGCGAGCGGCCTCCGGGCTGGCTGGGAAAGCCCTGGGCCTGCTGGCGCGGAGCGCAGCAGGCCACCGGGAACGTGCTACTCTTTCTCGACGCCGATACCTGGCTGGAACCTCAGGCGTTGGCGGATCTACTGAGCGCCTACCGGGCGCGAGGGGGCATGGTCTCAGTACAGCCCTATCACGTGACTTACAGGGCGTACGAGCAACTCTCGCTGTTCTTCAACATTGTCCTCATGGTCGGGGTGAACGCATTCACCCCGCTTGGGCACCGGCTCTCGCCGACAGGCGCGTTCGGGCCCTGCATCCTCTGCAGCCGGGAGGACTACCTCAGCGTCGGCGGGCACGCAGCCGCCAGAGGAGAGATTCTGGAAGACATCATCCTGGCGCGCCGGTTCTCGGAGCGAGGCTGCCCGATCAGTTCCTACGGCGGACGGGGCAGCGTCTCTTTTCGCATGTACTCGGACGGCTTTGCCTCCATGATAAGCGGGTGGAGCAAGGGATTCGCTCAGGGCTCGACGTACATCCGTCCGTCCTTCCTGCTGCTTTCCATCGCCTGGGTCTCGGGATGCTTCGGGGCTTTCGTCAGGCCACTGATGCATCTGCCCTTCGAGGGGACACAGCAGGTGCTGGCCCACGCGGCAGTATACCTGCTCTACGCTGCGCAGGTGCTGTGGATGGCTCGCCGGATCGGGCGCTTCCAGCCATGGGCAGGACTGCTGTTTCCCCTACCGCTGGCATTCTTTGGGCTGATCATGCTGAGATCCCTGGTGCTCAGGTACGTGCTCCGGCGAGCGGTATGGAAGGACCGGGTGATCCAGCTCGGCGGTGGAGGCTGAGGCAGGACCATGCCGCTAGTGGACTGGCAGGGTCCGGGGCTTGCGCTCGTCAACGCCATTGTCTGGGTCGTCATCCACCTGAGCGTGGGGTACCTCGCAGCCCGGGTGGACGAGGCCCGCTTCGACCCCGGCCACTGGCTCTTCCGCAGCCGAGCCTGGGAGCGCGATGGAGTGCTATACCAGAGGCTGCTGCGAGTGCGAAGGTGGAAGGGACTGCTGCCCTCGGGCGGAACGGTCTTCGGAGCCTTCACCATCCATCGTCTCCGGTCGCACGACCGGGCCTATCTGAGCCGATGGCTGGCCGAGTCGTGCCGCGCCGAGATGACTCACTGGGTGGCGATCCTACCGGTGGTGCTGTTCCTCCTGTGGAACCCGCCCTTAGCCTGGGCCATGAACATGGTCTATGCCATAGTCGCTAACGTCCCCTGCATCATCGCCCAGCGGTACAACCGGCCCCGAGTGCTGCACCTGCTGCGGAAGCAGGAGAGGCGTGCCACAATGCCCTCCCTGTGGCCTGATCTCGGAGCCGATCGGCTGCCTCCGACAACCCCGGGGAGGCTAGGTCGCCTCCGATCGCCATGACCGGCGCCTCCACGCCTAGGGCTTTCTCAAAGTCGAGCCAGCGTTGCGGAGCTGCCATCTGGCGCGGGCCAGGAACCACCACCGGCCAGCCAGCAGGCAGGGAACAGAGGCGATGCAGCGTCCGATAGCGCCCAGCCTGGCTC